>JADLHG010000015.1 GCA_020848905.1 Deltaproteobacteria bacterium | reverse complement strand
GTGTTCCTGTCGATATCTACGAATTTCACCTCTACACCGACAAGTCCGCCTTCCTCTCCGGGACTCTAGCCATGCGGTTTCGAGTGCACTTCCTTGGTTGAGCCGAGGGATTTCACACCCGACCTGCTTGGCCGCCTACATGCGCTTTACGCCCAGTAATTCCGAACAACGTTTGCACCCTCCGTATTACCGCGGCTGCTGGCACGGAGTTAGCCGGTGCTTGCTAAGGAGGTACCGTCACTGCAATGGGATATTAGCCCACTGCTCGTTCTTCCCTCCCCACAGTGCTTTACGACCCGAAGGCCTTCATCACACACGCGGCGTGGCTGGATCAGGCTTTCGCCCATTGTCCAATATTCCCCACTGCTGCCTCCCGTAGGAGTCTGGGCCGTGTCTCAGTCCCAGTGTGGCTGATCATCCTCTCAGACCAGCTACCCGTCTTAGCCTTGGTGAGCCATTACCTCACCAACTAGCTGATGGGCCGCGGACCCCTCTTCTGGCGATAGCTTACAAGTAGAGGCCATCCTTTCCCGGTAACAGCCAAGGCCGTCACCGACGTATGCGGTATTAGCAGTCCTTTCGGACTGTTGTCCCGCGCCAGAAGGCAGGTTATCCACGTGTTACTCACCCGTACGCCGCTTTACTCACGCCCCGAAGGACGCTTTCTCGCTCGACTTGCATGTGTTAAGCCCGCCGCTAACGTTCGCTCTGAGCCAGGATCAAACTCTCCAGTTTATTGGTGAGTTTGCTGCGGAGCCGAAGCTCCGCGACTCTTCAAAAAGGGGTGTCCGTCCGAAACTGCTTGGACAGACGGGATACGCACTTAACGCGTCTTGCTCTCGCGGACCTACTATTCAGTTTTCAAGGATCGACGTGCGGTGCGTTTACTCGCACGACCCAGAGATGCTGTCAACTGCCTTTTTCAGCACCCAGGATCCACCGCAACCAGGCCCACTATCTATAGCGACAACCGCGAGGTCGTCAAGGGCCAAGCTGCGTGTCTGCGGTGCCTACAACCCGCTGACGAGGCAGAGTCACTATCACCCTGTGCATACCCGGTCAACAAAAATAGTTTCGCGATATCCTGGCTCGCCAACGGGCTGATATTGCGCTGCATTCCAAGGAGCCTCCCAGGGGCATCCGGCGGTCGTCGCGCCGCGACAAATGGCGCAGCAGTGATCGGGGCGAATGCCACGGTTACGCTCCCTTAAAATCGATCTTCACGACCACCGCCTGTCCCCCTTTGCCGGGGGGGGGGAGCTTCCAGGAAGCCGCTTTCTGGAGCATGCAGTCCAACAACCGCTCGTCCCGCACGTCCATCCACTCGATGGCCAAGCTCTGAACTTCGCCTGTCTTCTTGAGCCGGACACGGAGCCCCATGGTGGAAGACAGATCCGCGCGCTCCTTCTTGAAACGCCGGTAGCAGCCGTTTATGAACCCGCCGTACTTGCGCATCAGGTCGTGGTAGACCTTGTTCGTGTATTCCTCGACCGGCTCAAGTTCGTGGAGCCGCGCCTCGAGGCGAGTTTGCGCGGCAGACCGCCGCATTTCCAGCTCCTCCCATGAAATATAGGGGTTATCGGCGGTATCGTCGTCCGTCATCGGGCCCCGGTAGATCCCATCGCATCCGCGGATCCCACTCATCGCCTCGGTGACCTCTTTGTCCGAGGCGGCCCGGCCTATGCGAAGGCGGTGCACCATCTTCACCTTGGCGGCCTCTAGCGCCGTGCGCAGGGCCGCGACGTCCTCCGTTGCCAGATGAGAGAGCAGGTTTGAGATCTCCACCGAGATGTTAGCTCGAACCTTCCCTTCCTTGACCAGGGCCACCTCCGCGGCCTGAATGCGCGCGTCGGAAACCTTCAAGTCGCGCACTTTCTGCCCATATTCGCCGCAGAGCACGTTCCGCTGCTTCACCAACTCCTCGAGCTCGGCCTTGTCCTGCGGGCGAATGCTCTTGAGGCCGATGTCCGCGGTGAGGGGGTTCACCTTCTTCCCCCACTCGCGCCGAAGATCGCACCATCGTTGCGTATCCTCCCCCTCCCCCGCAGCAGGGGTCTCTCCTCCGCCGGCGCTGCGCTTAGAGTAGGCAATGTATCCCCCCACCCCGAGGACGCCCGCCCCCAAGAGAACCAGAACGATTACCACCAGTCCCGAACGACCGTGTCGAATAGGCGTGTCCAGATCCATCGCGTCGCGCTCCCGTAGTAGCTCGTATCCCGACAGCAAGGCTGAGAAGGCCACGAGTATACACACGCGAGCAGCGCCACGAAAGGACCCACCGAAGCCGCGGCGGGCCCCGGTTGGCGGCATAGGCCGACGGGGAGCACAGACGACAGAAAGCGGGCGCTACGCGCCGGAGAGACGCTCCACGACGAAGCGATGCAGGTCCCGCGACAGGGTCTCGACGCGCTCGCTCGCCTCGTCGGTACGACGGCGAGCGTCGGCCGACCACAGCGGATCGTCGAGGTCCTTCAGATTCGCTATCACGTTGTAGAGCGCACCGGAGGCCCCCGCGCGCGCCACTAGGCCAGCCACGCCGGCGTCGCTCACCGCGTTCGGATTCCCCTCGCGCGCGACGGCCGAGGCGAGCTCGAGGAGCTCGGGGCACCGCTCGAGCACGGCCAGCGGTACCGCCGCCGCCCACCGCGTCGCCTCGCGCACAGCGCTCGCCCGCGCGTCCTGCTGCTCGGCGGTCACCTTGGGCAAACGCGCGGCGGCCATGAGCGCGTTGAAGGCCGCGGTGTCCTCGTCCACGGCAGCAAGGCACTCCGCCTTCAGCTCCTGCGCCCGCCGCCCCCACTCCTCGAGGCGCGCGTCGAGCTCCCGATCCGCGCTGCGTCCGTGCGACAGGGCCGCCACCATCGCCGTCAGCGAGGCCGCCAGGGCGCCCGAGAGAGCTGCCACCGAACCGCCTCCCGGCGTCGGCGCGCTCGAGGCGACGTCGTCCACGAAGCCCGCGACCGTCCGTCCAACGAGTGGCCGCCCTTCTGCCACGCGATACTCGATGATCTTCTGGCGCGGGTCGAACGCCGCGACGTCGTCGAGGCCCAGGCTGAGCCGAGCAGCGCGCACCAGCTCGTCCTCGGAGACGCCCGTCGTCGCCCGCTGCTTCCGCAGGTAGTGCTCTCCGGCCATGAGCACCGCGCGCCTCGGGACGAGGCCCACGATCTCGCTGCCGGTCACCCGCACCCCGAGCCCCGACGCCAGCTCCACCACCCGGTCGAACGCGATGTGTGGGGGCGTCACCTCGTAGTCGGTGAGGTTCATCGTGACCTGGGCTCGCCCGTACTCGGCGATGTACCAGCCGGTGGCCTTGCAGCAGGGGAGGCCCGGCACCCGGACGAGCTCTCCGTCGGCGCCGTAAACCTTCTCGCCCCGTTCGTCCCGCGCGGCCCGCCCCGCTTCGCGGATGGCCAGACCGATCTCCTTGGCCAGCTTCACGTTCTGCGTGGCGAGGTTCACGTTGTAGGCGATGAGGAAGGGGCGCACTCCCACGACGGTAGCGCCCGCGCGCGCGTGGAACTCTGAAGGCCCGTAGTCCGGGGCCCACTCGGGGCGACGCAGCTTCTCGGCGAGCGCCTCGTACTCCCCCGCGCGAAGGTCGGTGAGGCTGCGCCGCTCGGGTCGCGTGGCCGCGGCCTCGTACAGGTAGACCGGGATCGCCAGCTCGCGGCCCACTCGCTCCGCCAGCGCGTGGGCCAGGGCGACGCACTCCTCAGTCGTTACCTCGCTCACGGGGACTAAGGGGCAGACGTCGGTCGCACCCTGGCGCGGGTGGGCGCCGCGGTGCACGCGCATGTCGATGAGCTCGCTGGCCTTGCGGATCGCCCGGAAGGCAGCCTCCGCGACGGCGCCGGGCTCCCCGACGAAGGTCATCACCGTCCGATGCGTGGCTTCACCCGCGTCCACGTCCAGCAGTGTCACGCCCGCCACGCCCCGGATCTGGGAGGCGATGGCCTCGATCACCTCGCGGTTTCGTCCCTCGCTGAAGTTCGGCACGCATTCGACCAGCCTGGCGCTCATGTTCGCGTTCTCCCTCCGTCGCGGTGCGCAGCGCGCATACCGGCAGGATAGATAGCAGGCCGCAAAGCCCGCTGTCACGACCGCCGGGCTGTCACCACGCAGATCCGGCGAGCCCCGGCGCGGGATCGTGAAGTCGCTGGGCCATGGTATGTTCCCGAGGCTCATGCCCACGACCTCGGCCGATCGCGAGCAGCTTGCCGAGTGGCTGCGGGACCTCTTCGCCGCCGACGCGACGAAGGTCGGTCTCTCGGCCGTCATCATGCTCTCTTTGCTCCCCTTCACCTGGGTCGACCGCGCCGCACCCGTCTTTTTCGGTATTTTCGCCATCGAACTGACGCTCCGCGTCCTTGTCCTGCGTCAGGAACTTCGGCGTCGCAGCGTGAACCGCGCGGAGGTCGCCGTCCTGGCCTTCGACGCGCTGGCGACGCTCAGCTTCCTCCCCCTCGAATCCATGGTCGGCGGCATCCGCTACCTCCGCATCTTCCGCCTGACCCGGATGCTGCTGCTGCTCAGCTATTGGAGCGCCATCGTGCGCGACATTTGGGTCATCGTGATGAAACGCGAGCGCCGGTACCAGCTCGTCTTCGTCGCGTGCCTGGTCGTGATGCTGTCGTTTGCCTCGGCAATCCTTGTCGCGCACTTCAACACCCTCGGCGTGGATTTCAACGAGGACGGTCAGAAGGACAACGACGGTGGTTTCTGGATGGTGGCGTGGTGGTCCTTTCGGCAGATGCAGGACTCGGGACATCTGCTGACCACGCCCTCGCTGAGTCTCGTGTTTCTAGTCTCGGTCGTGCTCTCGCTCTCGGGCGTTTTCGTCGTCGCGTTCCTGATCGGTATCGGCACCTCGGTCGTGGAGGAGTTGGTGCAGGAGGGGCGTCACCGACGCATCGGGCTCCGGCGGCATTCCGTCATCGCCAACCTGGGCGCCCACTCCCGGGTCCTCGTGGCCCACCTGGTGCAGTACTACACGAAGGCCTTTCGCTCGCCCCGCATCGTGACGATGGGCCCCGCGCCCACGCGCTACGACTACATGTACGAGGATGCGCTGCGGCGCGTGCGGTACCGCCAGGGGAAGCCGCTGTCGCAGCACGACCTGGCCAAGGTCGACGCCGATCGCGCCGTGCGGGTGATCCTCCTCGGGGGGAACGACGCCGACCGATCGGACGCCGAGGTCATCGCCCAGGTGCTCGCGGTACGCGAGGCCAACGCCGCGGGCTGGATCTACGCCGAGCTCTTCCAGGGCCAGAACGTCCAGGCCGCGCTCACGGCGGGCGGTCCGAGGACCGTGCCCGTGATGGCCAGCCGGCTCGGAGCCCTGCTCCTGGCCGACATCATCGCCGACCCCGGCGTCGAGCGGATTTATCGGGAGCTCCTCTCGTCGGAGAGTGACGAGATCTACACGTGTCTCTTCGAGTGGGGACAGCTACAGGGGCACACCCCCCCCTCGGGAGCACTCATCCCCTTCGAGCAGTTGCTCGAGCGGGGGCACCGCGCGCACGGCGTCGTGCTGCTCGGGTACCTCGTCGAGGACGAAGCGTCGACCGCCGGCTTTTCGACGGTCCTGAATCCAGTGGCCGGTGGTGAGCCGGACCCGGCGGCTCCCGACGTCCGCCGGCTGCGCGGCTTCTGCGGCATAGCCCCTCATTTCGGCAAGCTGAAGGAACTCGTCCTTAGTCTGCCGGACGTGGCCCGACCTGAGCCCGCGCCACCCGATGCGCCGGTCCCGCGGCTCCGCCTCGATCCTGCCCGGGGCGCCTTCCGACACGTGCTCGTCTTCGGCGCCCACGCGGGCCTGGCCGACCTGTGCCAGGCGCTGGCGACTTTCTCGGAGGCCGTACAGATCACCATCGTGCTCCCGAGCGAGGCGCACCGCGTGGAGCTCCTGGCCCGGCTCGTGAGCCTGTCGGCCGGCGACGAGCCTGCGCCACCCACGCCGGGAAGGGGCACCGAACACGTCACCTTCGTGGACCGCGGCGGGGGACGCCTGGACGGCGTCACCCCGGGCGGCGAGCATCCGCGCGCCCGGGTGCAACTCGTCGTCGGAGACTGGGCCGACCAGGGGATGCTCGCGCCGCATCGCCCGGCGCCCTTCCACGTCGCGGAGGTGGACGTCGTGCTCTTCACCTATTGCCAGGGGGACGAGGACCCCGACGCCCGCACGGCCGTCGGCCTCCTCAAACTCATGAGCCTCCGCGAGCATCAGCCCGATCGCTTCCACCCGGCACTTCGCGTGCTGGCCGAGGTGCAGCGGGCTGAGACCGCGCGGCTGCTGGAACGCCGCTTTCCCGCGAGCCACGCCGAGAGCGCACCGGCGAAGAGCGGAGTCACCGTCCTGCCAGCCGAGTCCGTGCGCAACGCGTTTTTGGCCCAGGCGGTGTTCGTTCCCGGGATCGGTGAGATCTACGACGAACTCCTCTCGGCGCGTGGGCAGGAGATCTGCCGGCTCGCCGTCTTTGGCCCGGTAGCGCCCGAGACCCAGCTGACCTTCGGACAGCTTCTGCGGACGCTCCCGAGGCGCGACGGCGTGGTCCCGCTCGCGATCGAGCTGCAGCAGGAATCCGAGGCACCCCTCCGGCTCGTGTTCAACCCGGACTCCCGTTCCCCCGAGTATCGCTTCCTCGCAAGCGAGCTCCGGGCCGTGTACGTCCTGGCTGACGCGGACCGGCTGCGCGAGCACCCGTCGCCGACTTCGGACGATCCCCCGACGGCTCCCCTCCTCTGATCAGCCCGATTTCCGCTGCACTCGTCGTGCGGCCTGTGGTATCCCCGGAAGGAATGGCCCGAACGGAAAGCAGCGGAAGCCGCTCCCAGAGACGTGCGGCGGCGAGTTCCGCGGCCGACATGACCCGTGGCGACCAGGGGCCGATCCCGCTCGGCATCGTTCTCGACAGCAAATACAAGGTCCGCCGGGTGCTCGGACGCGGATCGATGGGCATCGTCTACGTGGCTCAAGATCTGCACCTCGAGAGGGAGGTGGCGATCAAGGTCCTCGCGCCGCACTACGCCGCCAACGAACGGGTCGCCAAGCGCTTCAAGCGCGAGGCGGTGGCCATGGCGAGCGTGCGCAACGAACACGTGGTGCAGATCTTCGCCTTCGGGGACCACGAGGGCTATCCGTACTTCGTGATGGAATACGTTCCCGGCTACAACGTGGCCACCCTCATCGACAGCGCCGCGGAGCGAGGAGAACAGCTGTACCTGGACGTGGTGATCGGCATCCTCCGCCAGGTGTGCAAGGGGCTCGAGGCTGTCCACGCGGCCGGGATCGTCCACCGGGACGTGAAACCGGCGAACATGCTCATCGGCCCGCGCTTTCGGGTCGCCGTCACGGACTTCGGGCTGGTGGAGATGATCCAGCAGGCCACCGAGGGCCGCGACCTGGCGGGAACGCCGCTCTACCTCGCGCCCGAACTGATCCGCCGCCAGCCCATTCCGCAAGAGCAGCGGCACCTGAGCGACATCTACGCGCTCGGTGTGTCGACCTACGAGATGCTCACCGGTGAGGTGCCCTTCGACGGGGAGACGATCAAGGAGATCCTGCGCCGCCACATCGAGGCACCGCCACCGGTCGTGGCCGAGCTGCGCTCCGACATACCGGCGGCCGTCGATCAGGTCCTGCACAAGGCGCTGGCCAAGGATCCGGCCGGCAGGTATCAGACCTGCGAGGAGTTCATCACCGCCCTCGCGGCAGCCCGGACGGGCGAGGAGGAAAAGGCCCCCCGCACCGGCAACGTCAGGGTCCTCATCGTGGACGACGACCCGGAGACCCGGACCGTGTACAGCACGGCCCTCAAGGTCGGCTTCCCCGACGCGATCATCCTAACGGCGGACGACGGGAGCCTGGCGCTCGACATGGCCAAGAACGCCAAGCCGGACCTGGCGATCGTGGACATGAACATGCCCGGCATGAATGGCCTCGAGCTCTGCGCCGCGCTCCGTGGCGACGAACTGCTCGCCGAGGTGCCCATCGTGGTGGTTTCCGGCACGACAGGCACGGAGGTGCGGACGCTGCTGAAGTCGCTGGGGGTGAAGGACGTGATCCGCAAGCCCATCGAGCTCACGCACCTGCTGAACCTGGCGCGCCGGTACCTGAGAGCGGAATAGCGGCTGCGGACGCGAGGTCGGTGCTACTCGAGTGGTCCCTCGCGGAGCATCCGTCCCACGTCGGCGAGCGAGCATCCCTCGCTGCCCACCAGCGTGGCGGGCCTGAGGCCGTCGAAGCCCCAGTCCTTCGGCTCGCCGCGGGTGACGGCGAAGGGGCCGTCGGTGATGCGCCCCACCACCGCGTAGCCAGCCGTGAGCGCGATGCGGGCCATCTCGCGCACCTTGGGGAGCGCGCCCACGTCCACCTCGACGAGGCCGCCCTGGCAGCTCAGCACGAGATGGTCGCCGATGAGGCGCCGCTCGAGCATCAAGACGTTCCCGAGGGGCGAGCTGAAGACCTTCTGCCAGGGCTGCGCGCCGCCCGGCTTCACCTCCACGGTCGGCAGGTAATACAGGCCGTCGTCGACGGTCCGCCGCGCGAGAAGGCCCGTCGGCGTGGGCAGGATCTCCACCAGCCCGCGCTCGTGCAGGGCCACGACCTCCTCGTCGTGTACCCACCAGCTCCCGGGTTGATGGGGCGTGCAGCCGAAGAAGACGCTCTTGTCCCCCGACAGGCGCACGAAGCCGGAAACCAGGGCCGCCACGTCCACGAGGCTCGAGAGCGCGCCGATGCGGCGGTCGCCATTCACCACCGCCACTTCCCGCCCGAGCGGATGGACCGCATCCACGTAGTAGTAGCGCCCCGCGAAGGGCCACGGGAGCGAGAGCTTCGTACCCACCTTCAACCGGGGAACGTCGTCCGGGTGCTCGGCCAGCGCGAGATGCACGTCTCCCTGCGCGTCGAGAGCCAGGAAGAGGAGCCCTCGCGGATCGAAGCCGTCTCGGTAGAGCTGCTTCAGCCCGCGGCTCATGGCGAGCGGACTGTGATAGTGCAGAATCGTCGTCGGAATCATCGCGCACGCCTCACGCCCGGCCCTGGGCGCCACCTACCACCGCCCTTCAAGACCACAATTGTGCCAGGGCGTCAATGTTGCTTGTGCTCGAGCGGTGCGCTAAACGTCGAGTATGTCGTCCTCCCTGGAGACGCTGGCGCCGGGGTTGTTGATTGCAGCCCCGTCGCTCCGGGACCCCAACTTCGACCACGCCGTGGTCCTCATGTGCTTCCACAACGACCAGGGGGCCATGGGGCTCGTGATCAATCGCCCGGCGCCGGTCACGCTGGCGGACATCATGGGGCAGATGGGGATCGGCTTCGACGGGGACATGTCGCAAGTGGCGATGGTGGGGGGCCCCGTGGCGCTGGACAGCGGCCTCGTGCTCTACGAGATGGAGCCCGACGCGTCGTCACGGGAGGACGAACTCCGCGTCGCGGAGCGGCTGCGCGTCTGTCCCAATCAGGATCTGCTCCGCGCCATCGGCCAGGGTGACGGCCCGAGCCGTTTCCACATCTTCCTCGGGCACTCCGGCTGGGCGCCGGGGCAGCTCGAGAGAGAGCTCGCGCAGGGCGCGTGGCTGCCGGGCCGCCTCGACCTGGAGCTGATCTTTCGCACCCCGGTGGACGCGCGGTGGGAGACGGCGCTGCAGGCCGAAGGCCTTCATCCGTCGCAGTTCGGCGCCTTCCGCCCGCAGAACTGACGAGCTCGCGGCGCCGACTCGAGGTCGCGCGCGCGGCGGGGCAGCTCATCCCCCGACGGGTGTCGCGCCGCGAACTCCCACGGTCGCACGGACGGCTTCGAGCTGCCCGATCTCGGGCTCCCACGACGCGGCCCGCCGGAAGGCGTCGTCGGTGATCACGCAGGGGTACATGAAGAAGTTGATCAAGTACGGCGGGAAGGCCGCCGACCAGAGCCCGGCCAGGCGGAGGTAGGCCGAGGCCACCGGCGACGGGACGGGGATCTGCAGCGACCCGGTGGCGGACAGGGCCTCGCGCCAGGGCACGGTACCCCGCCCTGCCACGTTGAAGACCCCGACGGCATGCCCCTCGATGGCGGCGAGGAGTGCGCTCACCAGGTCCCGCTGATCGATGAACTGCACCATCGGATCGAACCCCATCATGAAGGGGACCGCGGGCATGCGCAGGAAGTTGCTCATCGCGTTCTGGATCTCCGAACCGATGACGTTGCAGGGTCGGAGGATGACGGTCGGCACCTCGGGGTGCCGGTAGAGCCACTGCAGCGCCTGGTTGTCGAGCTGGATGGCGTCGGCGAGCTGGGGGAACTCGGCCCCGGCGCGCAGCGGCTCCTCCTCGTTGATCGGAATGTGATTGTGCGGGTGGGCCCCGTAGATGTGGAACGTGGAGAGCACGACGAGCCGCCGCGCCCCGTACTTCAGCGCCAGGTCCATCACCTTGCGGCTTCCGATCACGTTCAGGTCGAAGCGTTTCCCCATCTGCTCCTTCAGGTTTCCCACGCGCCCTAGGTGGAGCACGACCTCGGGCTGGGCCTGGCGGAACGCGTCCTCGATGTAGGTCTTGTTGTAGCTGGCCTGGACGAACTCGGCGGGGTACCCGAGGGGCGCAGGGAGGGCACGGTAGTCGACCCCCACCACCCGGTAGCCGCGCCGCTGCAGCGCTCGGCCTGCCTCTCGTGCGAGGCCACCGGCGATTCCGGTGATGAGAGCGGTGCGCTCGGCCATCAGCCGAACACCGAGGGCCGGTCGCTCAGCCCGCGGTCGAGCATCTGCTGGATTCGATTCATCACGGTTTGCACCTTCTCGTCGATCAGCCGGTCCTCGTCGTCGAAGGGACCGGAAAAGCGCATCGGCTCCCCGAAGGTCACGTAGAACCGGGTCGGCAGGGGCAAGAACGCGAGCGGGCCCAGGAGGGGCAGCAGCGCGGGGACGGGGAAATAGGGCATCCCGAGGAGTCGCGCCACGCTCTTCGCGTTGTGCAGGCTGACGATCGATTCCTCGGCTCCGACCACCGCCACCGGCACGATGGGCGTGTCGGTCTGCAATGCGAGCCGCATGAAACCCCGGCCGAACGGCACCAGCCGGTAGCGGTGATCCCAGGTCTTCCCCGAGCCCCGCGCCCCCTCGGGGAAGACGAGCATCGCGTTCTCGGCCTCGAGGAGGTTCCGGCAATTAATCGGATCACCCACCGCGACGCCGGCCCGACTGAAAGCGACGTTGACGTACGGCAGCGTCGGGAACCAGCGTTCCGCCATCGGTCGGAGCAGGCGCGGCGGGTGCGCGTGGAGCAGACAGGCCATCGAAACGACCAGCCCGTCGAACGGCAACTGTCCGGAGTGGTTCCCTATCACCAGAACGCGCCCGGGCGGCAGGTTCTCGAGGCCGGTCACCACGGGGCGGAAGTATCGATAGATCCAGTACGCGAGCGAGTAATAGACCTTGCTCTGCTCGGGGCTGAAGCCCCAGGGGTCGTAGCCCGTCACGCCCGTGGGAATGGCGTCTATCGCCGCCTCGACCTCGGGCACGGACGTCAGTTGCCGAATGGATTCGCGCAGCGATTCGAACAAGGTCACTCCATGACGTAGACCTTGCGGACGGGCACGTGAACGGTCCAGGTGCACCGCAGGCCCTGCGGGAAGAAGACGAGGTCTCCCGCCCCGAAGGTCACCTCCTGCCCGTGCTCGGTCCGGACCGTGACGCGACCCGCCTTGACGTAGGCCGTCTCGTCGGAGGGGTACTGCCAGTCGAAGGTCTCCACCCCGCACTCCCAAGTGCTCCAGGTCTCGACCGCGAGTTCCTTCAGTCGCTCGGCGGTGGGTTTCTCCACGCGAATCGACACCATGCCTCGCCTCCTGCGCAACCGGTTCGTTCGCGGCAGTATAGCTGGCCTCCCCGGTTGTGGTGAAGGCTCCTCACCTCCCCACCCACCTGTGGAGTGGACCCCTCACGGTCTTCGGGGCGCGAGAGTGTGAGACCGCGGACTTATGACGTCCAGGACGGCGGCACACCTCTTGAATATTACCGGGGTCGGGTTGCATCGACAGGAGAAGGAGGAGTCATGCGGGTGATGACGCAGAAGCGGCACCAACCGGAGTTGGAGGCCCGCGAAACCGGCGAGACGGAGGCGCTGAGCCCGACGCTCGCCGCCGTTCCGTGCGATACCGTTCTCGTCGCACCAAGGACGACGCCGGTGCACCTGCTACCGAACCAGCGCGCGATGCAGTCCTTCGCCCAGCGCATCGCCCTCACCGGGGTCTCGATCCGCGAGGGGGAGAAGCTCGTGTTCGCCGGGTGGGACCGCTTGAGCCAGCGCCCCGTGCGCGTCGTGATCGAGGAAGAGGAGTAATCCCCTCAGGCCGGGCCGAGGTCCGTGCGGATCTTGCTGATGACCTCGGAATACGAGGTGTTCTGGACGAGGCTCGCCAGCGCGTTGGTGTACCGCTGCACCAGGTCCGAACGGTTGCGCTCCTTCGCGTCCTTCAGCGCGTGATACATCGTGACGAACGCCCGCTCGCTGTTGATGAAGTACTCGAGCGCGGCGAGAGTCGTCACGATGCTGGAGGCGATGACGCTTCGCGACGCGTGCGTGAAACGAAAACGCTTGTCGTCGGAGTTGGCCACTTCGACCGTCACCTCGGCCTTCGAGTCGGTGCCGGCATAGCCCCGCTTGCTGCCGAGCTGCGCTTGAACCGTGAAGGCGGCGAAACGGATCGTCCTCAGCGACGGGTACTCGGTCGCGAACCGATCCGCGACGCCTTGGAAGAACGCGTCGATGACGCCTACTCCCTTGCCGGCGATCACGCTCTTCTCGCCGGTGGCTTCGTTGATCACCTCGCAATTGATCTCCGTCGTCTCCTCGTCGAGCTGTTCCTTGATATCGACGCGTCGCACCTGCAGGTTCGTGTACGACTCGCGCAGAACCTCTCGCATGAGGGCGATAGTCTCGGTCTGACGTAGGGTGTCTCCCATTCGCGCTCCTCGGCACGACAGGTGCCGCGCCCTTTGTCCTTCCTAACGTTGCCGCAGCCCTACTCCTTGCGCAAGGAGACCCGTGGCGTTTGCACCTGCTCATCGGGGCAGAAGGCGCGAACCGTCCCCACCAGCTTCAGATCCCCCTCCCGCTCCAGATCGAGCTCGGGGTCGGGGAGCTGGACGTTGTCGTCCACGAGTTTGATCAGGATGCGCGTCCACGGCTTCTTCTCCCGACAGGGAGTGCATCGACTCACGTCACACCGCGCGTTGCTGCCGCCGGGGCCGCGACCGACGCAGTCCTTCTCCGTCGTGCAGCGGTCGTCGGCGCATTCCTCTTCGCGCTGCTCCTCGCGTTGCTCCCCCCGGAGGTCCCACGTGGCGTTCGACCCTTTCGTCCGGGTGGTGCCGGTCCCGATGAACCGCTTGCCGTCGGGCTGCAGGGACAGGGTGATGTCGCTCGTGTCGCCCGCGCAGACGATGGTGCCGTTCCAGCGCCCGCGGAGCGCTTCCGACGACGCGCTTCCGCACCCGCCCGCGCAGGCTGCAACCGCCATGAGGAGCGCCCCGGCGACCCAGCCGCGGCGAATCCCCCGGGAAGCCGACCTCTGCCGCCGCCGGGAGGGCTCGAGACGCAGAGCGAGCACTGCCCTGCCGGAGGAACCTCTGGATGAGCGCATCGGCTCATCACAAGCGAAGCTGGCCCGCCTGTCAATCCTCGCACTGCCAGGGTTGCACCTTGATTTCTGCCCTTGCCTCTGAGACGCTCCCCACAGCTCAGCGCCTGAGCCTCGAGCGCCAAGGGGCCGCTCGCGCGCTGGGAAACCGGGGAAATGCAATACAGGAGGTGCGCCCATCCCACCGTTCAACCGTCACTCGCGGCAGATGCCGACCGACACCCACCGCGTCAACAAGGCCATCATGGCCCGGGAGGTGCGTGTCATCGGCGAGGATGGCAAGCAGCTCGGCGTCATGCCGACGCACATCGCTTGCCGCATCGCAGAAGAGAAAGGCATGGACCTGGTCGAGGTCAACCCGAAGGGTACGCCTCCGGTCTGCAAGATCATCGACCATGGCCGGTTCAAGTACGAGGAAGCCCGGAAGAAGCGCGCCAGCAAGAAGAAGCAGGCGGTGGTCGTGGTCAAGGAGGTGAAGCTGCGCCCCAAGACCGACAAACACGACCTCGACGTCAAGGTGCGCAGCATCATCCGGTTCCTGGCCGAGGGGAACAAGGCCAAGCTCGTCGTCGCGTTCCGCGGACGAGAGATCGTCCACCCCGAGACCGGCAGGGCCGTCCTGCTCAAGGTACTGACGGAGCTCGGAGACTACGCGGTCGTGGAGCAGATGCCGCTGATGGACGGGCGCCGCATGACGATGCTCGTGGCACCCAAGCCGGGCGCCAACATCCCGCTGCCGAAGAAGACGGAAGCGGAACGCACGAAGGCACCTGGCGCGAGCGATGAGGACGAGGATCGCGACGAGGACGACGTCGACGACGATGAGGACGACGACACGACCGAAGGCAGCGAGGGCGAGGACGCACCCGCCGAGAAGGCCGCACCAGACGAGGCCGCACCCCTGACGGGCGAAGCCGGAAGCGAAGTCAACGCCCGCCCGTAGGACCCCCGCGGCCCACCGCAGGTCACGATACATCCAAGCACGCAGAGACACCCTGTGGCGCCATGGGCCTTGGGCGCACGGGGCGCGAGACGCCTGCGAGGGGACCGTCGTCCGGTAGCGAACAGAAGCATCCGGGCCGCGCGGTGAGCCCACGTGCACCGTAGTCTGACGGACTAGCTTGCGACCGACGTCGTCTCGCTCAGGTCCCGGCGCGGCGGGACGGCGCTTCCGGAGGGACCTCGCGCCGCGTCTGGTCACGCCCGGCCTGCTTCGCGCGGTACAGCGCCCGGTCGGCGCGGTCGAAGAGCTCGTCCGGCGTGTCCTCGGCCTGCGCCGTCGCGACACCCGCGCTGAGCGTGAGCCCCGAGACCCGGCCCCCGGCCAGCGCGGCAGCCTTGACCCGCTGGCGAAGCTTCTCGGCCACCTGAACGGCAGCCTCGCCCGAGGTGTCCTTGAGCAGAACCACGAACTCCTCACCGCCGTAGCGAGCCACGACGTCCGACTGTCGAACTCCCTCGGTGAGCAGGCGCGCCACGTCCTTGAGCAGCTCGTCTCCGACGAGATGCCCGGCCTCGTCGTTGTAGCGCTTGAAGTGATCGAGGTCGAACACGACGATCGACATCGGCTGGCGTCCTCCGCCAGACGCGCGTAGAGCCCGTCGCAGCTCCTCCTGGTAGTGCCGGCGGTTGTAGACGCCCGTCAGGCCGTCGACCTCCGCCATCGCCACCGTCTGCGCGTGGAGTCTCCCGCGGTCGATGGCCAGCGCGGCCAGGTTCCCCATCGCATGGAGCCGGCGCAGGTCGTCGGATTCGACGGGCGGTCCGAACCTCGCGTTGTCCGCCACGATGGCGCCGATGACGCGGTCCACTGCGAGCAGCGGCACGATCGCCACGCGCCGGAACTCCAGGATCTCTCCCGCCGCGCCGCCGACCTCGTGTCGCAACGTCAATGCGTTGGAGCAGAAGGGCGCCCGGTTCACGAGGCAGCGCGCCATCACCGTGACCAGCGGCGCTTCGCTGTGCAGGATGAGGACGTGCGGCGATGCCGCCAGTGCATCGAGACGATGCAGCGGCAGGGCGAAGTTCGCGAGCTGGGCGGTGAGTGCCTCGGAGGCCGGGTTGTGGCTCGGCGTCTTGAGCCGAGCCAGAAGGTTCGCGTAGCCCCCCCGGGGGCCGGCGCGCGCGGCAACCCGCGTCTCGCTCGCTACCGCCGGGTCGGGGCAGGTCAGCGCCAACCGCGCACGCAACGTCCGGCCAGCGTCATCGTCGAGAAAGACGCACGCTCGGCGGAAACCAAGACCCTCGTCGGAGGTGATGCTGGCGAGAATCACGCCCAGGATCTCGTCGAGGTCTAGCGTGCCGAGAATGGCCGTCGTGACCGCCACGTGGAACTCGAGCTCCAGGACGGCCTTCTCGAGCTCGGTGAGATTCCTGCGGTCCATGGCACGGTAGACGAACGGGGTCGGCTGACGCTCGATCCCCGGAAAGCACCCGAGCGCATACTTGCGCGGCGCGGACGACGAAGTCAATCGAGGGGGAGGTACGGCGGTGCGGCGAGGGGAGGTACAGCGTTCAGGGAGTGTACGAGAGCTCGAGGTCCACGTGTTCACCTCGCCGGAGCAGTCGTACGGTGGGCCGGGCCGGCTGCGAGAGCTCGACCACGATGCGAACCGCCCCCAGATGGAGGGGCTCCGCGGAGACAGAGGAAACCACCGCCCCGTTCACGGCCATGACCGTCGTCGGGAGCCGCAGGGCGTCGCGTCCCGAAAGCACGATCACCGTGCGGTCCCAGCTCGTGCTGAGCTGGTAGCGCGCGCCGCCGAGGGGCACGATCACGCGTTCGGCGTGCGGCGAGACCGAGACGGTTGGGCGAGAGCTCGGCGGCTCGGCGGGCCCCGTCGGTGCCGCCGGGAGCCCGCCGACCGACGCGTATAGCGGACGGGGTGGCGGCGACACGACCTTGGCCGCAGCCATCGGGGCCCTGGCCAAGGGGAGCGGGGCAGCGGGTCTCGGCGCGGTGGTAAGCTGCTCCCTGCCCCGGGCTCCCATCGCGCTCGGCGCGAGCTTCGCGGCCGCCAGCGCGCGCCGCAACCTCTCGGCCTCCTCGCGATAGCGCGCCGCCTCGCTCTGTGCTGCGAGCGCCACGCGGCGCTGATCCTCGGCCGCCCGGCGCTGCTCACCCTCCGCGCGCCGGTGATCCTCGGCCGCGCGACGCGCGACCTCCGCCGCCCGACGCTGCTCCTGGCTCATTCGGCGCTCCTCGGCGACACGCCGCGCGACCTCAGCGGCACGGCGCTGCTCGCCCTCTGCGCGCCGGTGATCCTCGGCCGCGCGACGCGCGACCTCGGCGGCACGCCGCTGCTCCTCGGTCGACCGGCGCTGCTCGGCCGCCCGCCGCGCGACCTCGATCGCGAGCCCTCTCGCCTCCAGCGCGCGACGCTGCGCCTCCGCCGCCTGCCATCGCCGCCCGGTCTCATCCACCGCCTTCTGCAGGCGGTCGCGGTCGGCCTTCAGACGCGACGCCTCGGCCACCCTGCGCGCCGCCTCCTCCTGGGCTCGCATCAGGGCCCGCCGCTGCGTCTCGAGAGCTCGCCTTTGCACCTCCGCCGCCTGCTGCTGGCTCTCCGCTGCCAGCCGACGCGTCTCCGCAGTCTGTCGCTTCGCCTCCTCGACGGCCCGACGCTGCTCGGCGAGGACCCGGTCTTGCCGCAGCGCCTCCGCCGTGGCCGCCGTCTGGGCGCTCTTCATGGCCGCGCGCTGCTTCTCGGCCTCGACCTTCAAACGCTGAGCCTCGGCGAGTCGCTCGGTAGCCGCACGCTGCGCGCGCTCGGCCGCCTGGCGCTGCGCCACGGCCGCCTCCTTGTCCCTTTGCGCCTCCAGCTGCACCCGACGGGCCTCGGAGAGGAGGGACTCGGCGCGGCGCTTCTGCTCCGCCAGGACAGAACGCTCTGCCTGCTCTTGCCGCCGCTCCTGGCCCTCCACCTCGGCGCGCAGGCTAGCCGCGCGAGCTGCCGCTGCGCGCGCGTCGGCGAGCATCTGCTCGGCTCGGCCCTTCGTCGCGGTGGCGTCCCCTTTCGCGCGCTCCGCCTCGGCACGCAGGCGCCGTGCCTCCCCGAGTTCGCGCTGGGCCTGCGCCTGCAGCGCTGCCGCCACCGACCGTTCCTCCCGGTCCTTGGATCGCTGCGCCTGCCGCGCCCGCTCCGCGGTCCGCTGGGCCTGCGCCTGCGTCTCGAGCGCCCGCGCCCGGAGGGCCTGCCCCTCGCGTAGCAGCTCCCCGGCTCGGTTCAGCGCGCGCTCACCGTCGGCGCGGGTTCGCTGTGCAGCCGAGAGCGCGCTCTGCGCCTTCGCGGCCATGGCCAGCGCGGTCGCACGCTCGGCGGCGGCCTGCTTGGCCAGCAGTCGTGCGTGAGCTGCCTCCGCCCGCGCGTCCTGCGCCGCGCGCTGAAGCGCTCCGACGGTGACCCGCACGCGCGCCGCCTCCGCGCGTGACGTCTCGGCCTCCCCACGCGCCTGCGCTGCCTCCTTCTGCGCGGCGAGCGCCCGCTCCGCCAGCCGCTCCGCCGCCTGTTTCTGCGTCTCGACACGACGCGAGAGGTCCGCCGCGGCGCGCTGGGCGCTGGCCGATGCGGCCTCCGCCGCACGGCGTGCTTCGACGCCCGCCCGCTCCGCCCGCGCGAGCGACTCCTTCGCGTGACGGGCAAGCGCCTCCGCGCGGTCACGCTCCGCTTGCGCCCGCTGCGCCAGGCGACGATCCGCCTGCGCCTGGCGAGCCAGCGCGGCCGCCTTCGCCGCCTGCGTTTGGGAGTCCTGCCGGGCCGCCTCGGCCAGCTCCGTCGCGCGACGCGCACCCGTCGCGAGGGCGAGAGCCCGGTCCTTCTCGGACTGCGCCTGGGCCGCAAGCTTCCGGCTCGCCTCTTCCGCCAACCGCGCCCGCTGCGCCTCCAGTTTGGCCTGCGCGGCCTCCTGACGGGCACGGCTCACCGTGTCGCGAAGCGCCTCGGCCTCGCGCCGCGCCTGCTCGGCCTGTCGCTGCGCCGTCTGTTGAGCGGCCTTGGCCTCGCCCACCGCGCGATCGGCATCGCGGGAGAGCCGAGCGACCCGCTCCTTCTCCGCCGCCAGCGCCGCTCGCGCCTGCCGCGCTGCTCCGCCCGCCACGCGGGCCTTCGCCAGCTCCAGCTCCTTCGCCGCCGCAAGCCTGCGCGCCCCGTCCGCCTCGCTTCGCGCCCGCTCGGCCTCCCGCGCGGCTCGCTCGGCCTTGCTGGCGAGCGCCAGCGCCAGCTCCCGCTCCGCCTGCGCCCGCTCGGCGCGCACCCGGTGCGCCTCGCCGTCGCTCCGCGCTCGTAGCGTCTCTTCGCGCGCCTTTCTGGCTTCTGCGCGGGCTCGCTCCGCCTCCGCCCGCGCCCGCTCCACCTCGCTTCGGGCCTCCGCGACGAGCGCTCCCGCCTGCGAGCGCACCTTCGCCGCATCGCTCCGCGCCCGCTCGAGGGCCGCCCCCTGCTCGGCGGCCGGTTGCGCAGGAGTCGCAGGCGGCGGGACCAGTGAGAGGACGCGCACGACCACGTCTCCGCCCTCCACCTTCACGCGGGACACCGCCCGTCGCCGGAGCTGCACGGACACGCGCAGCCCCGACCAGCTCTCCCGCTGCACCGTGGCCACGGTGACCTGCCCCACGGCCCAGCTCCCCACGTCGCTCCAGCGGGCCACGCTCCCCGGCGTCACGTTCGCCAGGTCCACGACCAGACGGGGTGGGTCCTCCAGCCGAAAAACCGAGAAGGAAGGGGTCCTGCCGCAGTGCAGGCGAAGTACCGTCTCCCCGTTCGCCCCCTGCTCGGCTCGCATGCTCACGAGCTCGTTCCCGGCCGCGCGGGCCGCGGCGGGTGCGAGGACGTACAGGCAGACCGCGAGTCCAATCCATCCTGCGCGCATGGTGCTCCCTCCGGTGGAGGCTCCCAGGGTAGCCCCCGACCACCTTGGGGCAACTTCTTGTCCAAAACACCGGCTCGTGGCACGAACAGGGAGGCACGTCAGCGCCCAGCTCGGGCGCAGGGAGGTGGGCATGCGAGCGAAGGCCCGAGGAGTCACGCTGAAGCTACTGGCCGGGAGCGTCGTGGCCCTGCTGCTGGGCGGCGCGGTCTACGCGCTGACCGTGAGATGGGCGCCCCGACGCGCCCCCGACCCCGAAGGCCGGCAGCACGTGATCCGCACCTGGGGAGCTCTCGCCCTCGCTCCCCCCGCGGGCCATGCACGCCAGGGAGCGGACACCGCCGACACGCCCCCCGCCGTCGAGGCTGCCGCCGCGCCCCCTGCCTCCACGGCCGACGCCCCGCCCGCCACACCGGCGCCAGAACGACGCCTGGAGTTCGCGCCGGTCATGCTGGAGCGGCGCCAGGCCGCCCCGCGCGTTCATCGCACCGCGCGTCCCCCGGGGCAGTCCCGGCCCCGGGCGGCGGACCCGCGCCCCGCCGCACCGCCGCCCGAGGAGGCGTCGTCCGACGACCGCGGAGCACTCCCGCCGCTGCGACCCGAGATCGACCGAGCCGCCGTCTCGCGCCTCATGGCGGCGATCCGACCCGAGGTCCAGCGCTGCTACGACCAGGGGATGATGCCGGGAGACGTCGCCCTGACCGTCACCGTCAAGGGCGCGACCGGCAAGGTGCAGCAGGTCGAGCTCTCCGCCGAGTCCAGCACCGCGAGCTGCGTCCAGAGCGTCGTGCGCGGGCTCCGGTTCGAACCTTTCCGCCAGCCGCAGCTCCGCTTCCGCTACCAGTACCGATTTCGTTAGCCGCGTCGTCCGGCGCACCGCGCCGGCGTGAAGGCCCCATGACCTCTCGCCGCGTCGCTCGCATCGCTCTCCTACGTGTAGCCGCGGTCTACTTCTTCAGCTTCGCCGCCCTCGGCTCGTTCTTCCCCTACCTGCCGCTCCTTCTCGCCGCGCGCGGACTGCGCCCCGCCGAGCTCACGACGGTCATGACACTCCTCCCCGTGGGCAACATGCTGGTCCCGCCCCTCTGGGGCTTTCTCGCCGACGCGCTCCGCCTGCGCAGCGTGTTGCTCGTCGTGGCCTGCGCGGGCTGCGCCGGGTCCGTCTTCCTTTTCCAGCCCGCCTGGCAGTTTGCCGGGCTGCTCCTGGCGGCCGCCGTCCTCTGCGCCTTTCGCGCCCCCATCTCGACCCTCGCCGACGCCACCACCTACACGCTGCTCGGCGCCGATCGCCACCGCTTCGGCGTCGTCCGCGTCTGGGGTTCCGTGGGCTTCGGCGCCGCTGCGCTCGTAATGGGGCTCCTCGGGGGTGCAGCGCGTCCGACCCTGCTCGTCGTCGTGTGCGCCGGGTGCTACGCCGCGAGCGCCCTCGCGGCCGTCGGGCTGCCGGAACCGGCGACCATCGAGCGACGAGGACTCCTGGCGCGCGCCGCCCACGCGGCGTGGCGCGCTGACACGCTGCTGCTCCTCCTCGCGACGGGTTGCTACTACGCGGGGCACGCCTGCTTCGACGCCTACTTCACGCTCCACCTCGGCCAACTCGGCGCGACGTCCGCCATCACCGGTGCCGCGTGGGGTCTGGGCGTCCTCACCGAGATCCTGCTGATGGTGTTCGCCCAGCGGCTGCTCCAGTCCTTGCCCGGGGCCAAGTTGCTCGCCGCCTGCGCCGGCGTGGCGACGCTGCGCTGGCTCGTCCTCGCCTTCACGACGACTCCCGCGCTCCTCTTGATCGCGCAGCCCCTCCACGGCATCACCTTCGGCGTATGGTATCTGTCCCTCGTTCGAGAGGTGCAGGAGCGCACCCCTGACGACCTCCGCACGAGCCTGCAGGGCCTCACCACCTCCGCCACGGGGGTGGGCATGGTGGTCGGTTACGTCGGGGGAGGCAGCGTGTTCGCCCACTGGGCCGGCCGTGGACTGTACGCGTGCGCCGCGGGCGCGGCCGCCCTCGCGCTCGCGCTCTACGCGCTCCGAGCGCGGCTCCTCGCCCGGGCGGCTGCCTCGTAGAACATCGAGCGGTCAGCCGTCTTCGACCGGCAACGCGCTTCGCGGAACGAAGGGCCCCGCGGCGAGATAGCGCGAAGGGAGCGTTCTGCCGAGGGCGACCCCCATCCTCCGGGCCGCCGCGCTGAGGCGCGCGAGGTCCACCCCCGTCGAGATCCCCATGCCCTCGAGCATGTAGACCAGATCCTCCGTCGAGAGGTTCCCCGCCGCGCCCGGCGCAAAGGGGCAGCCGCCGAGCCCTCCCGCCGAGGCGTCGATCGTCGCGATGCCGCGCTCGAGCGAGGCGAGCACGTTCGCCAGGGCCGTTCCGCGGGTGTCGTGAAAGTGCACGCCCAGCTGATCGGGACGCATCGTTTGCAGGAGCCGCTCGAGCAGCAGCCCGACCTCGCGCGGCGTGGCAGCGCCGATGGTGTCCGCCACCGAGACCTGGTAGCAGCCCAGCGCAAGTAGGTGCTCCGCCACGCTGGTCACGGCCTCGGGATCCACGGCGCCGGAGAACGGGCACCACCAGCACGTGGAGACGTAGCCGCGCACCATCAGGCCCGCATCCGTGGCCGTCTCGACGACCTGGCGGTACGTCGCGAGCGACCCCTCGATCGTCATGCCGAGGTTCGCCAGGGCGAACTCCTCCGAGGCCGCCGTGAAGACCGCGATCTCACCGATCCCGGCCGAGAGCGCCCTCTCGAGTCCCCTCAGGTTCGGCACGAGGGCGGTGAACCGGGTGGGCGACCCCGAAGGAAGCTGCCGGACCACCTCTTCGCTGTCGGCCATCTGCGGCACGCGATCGGCACGCACGAAGGCTCCGACCTCCACCACGGGGAGCCCCGCGTCGGCCAGCTCGCGGATGAAGGCCACCTTCGTCGCGAGAGGAACCACGCGCGCTTCGTTCTGCAGGCCGTCGCGCGGCCCCACTTCTACGACGCGCACGGCCTCCGGCAGCCCAGCGGACCCGTTCACTCCTGCGCCTCGTCGCCCGCTGACCCCGCGAGCTCCCCGAGTTCGTCGAGCTCGACCACCACGGCGCCCCCCTCGAGCTGCGTTCCCAGAGCGGCGTGCAGCGCCTTGACCCGCCCGGCGCGCGCCGTGCGGACGATCGTCTCCATCTTCATGGCCTCGACGCCGAAGAGCGGCTGCCCCGGCTCCACGGCCTGCCCGACCTCCACGAAGAGCCGGCTGAGCACCCCCGGCATCGGCGCCCCCAGATTGTGCTCTTGCGCCGCCGCCTGGCTGCGCCGCCTGAGACGCGGGTCCACGAGCTCGAAGACGTACGTCTCCCCGTCGAGCCCGAGGTAGGCCCGCGCGCCGTCGGCCGCCCAGTGCACGAGCCGCTGGCCGCCGTGCGACCGGAGGCCGAAGACGCCATGGCCCCAGGGGACGAGCCACAGCTCCTGCTCGGCCCCATCCTCGGTCACACGACAGCGCTCCCCGTCCCAGACCACCCGGAAATCGAGCGTCCGTTCGCCTTGGCGAAGGGAAAGCGAACGACGGTTCACCCCATGCGGAAACCCTCCAATCGTCCCCACGGGTCGGGCCGTGGGCTCTCGGGGGTCTCCGCCCCCTCGCTACGGCGCTCGCCTCGCGCCCACAGCGCCGCCGCCAGCGCGCCGATCGCCGCGTCCGGGGGATGGCGCCGCCAGCCGTCGAGGTGCTGCCGGAGGAACTCGGTCGACAGCTCCCCCGCGGCGAAGGCCGGGTGCTCGATGATGGCCCGCAGGTAGGAAACGTTCGTGGCCGGCCCGAGCACCACGTACCCGAGCAGCGCCTGCCGCATCCGCGCGATAGCCCGCGCGCGATCGGGCGCCCACACGATGAGTTTGGCCAGGATCGGGTCGTAGTGGACGGGGATGCGCTGCCCGGCGCGAATGCCGGAATCGATCCGCAGCCCGACGAGGCTCGGCTCCGAGAGGTGCAGCACCACGCCGGGCGAAGGCACGAAGTCGCGCTCGGGATCTTCGGCGTAGATTCGGCACTGGATGGCGTGCCCGCGAAAGCCGATCGCCTCCTGCGTAAGCCCCAGCGGTTCGCCGGCCGCGATGCGGAGCTGCTCGTGCACGAGGTCGAGGCCGCTCACGAGCTCGGTCACCGGGTGCTCGACCTGGAGACGCGTGTTCACCTCGAGGAAATAGAACGATCCATCTTTATCGAGCAGAAACTCCACCGTCCCGGCGTTCACGTAGCCGGCCGCGCGGACGACCTTCAGCGCGGCCTCCCCCAGCGCTCGGCGGAGCTCCGGCGAGACCGCCACCGAGGGCGACTCCTCGAGGATCTTCTGGTGCCGGCGCTGAAGGCTGCACTCGCGCTCGCCGAGGTGCACCGCGGCGCCGTGGGCGTCCGCCAGCACCTGCACCTCGATGTGTCGCGGGGCGACGAGGAACCGCTCGAGGAGCACCCCGTCGTCGCCGAACGACGCCTTGGCCTCGTGCTGCACCGACCCCAGCGCCGCCTCGAGCTCCTCGGGGCGGTGGACGACCCGCATCCCCTTGCCGCCCCCCCCCGCCACGGCCTTGAGCAGCAGGGGGTAACCGATGGCCTGCGCCGACCTCGCCGCGTCAGCGGTGGAGCCGCGGACCAGCGCACCGCCCGGGACCACGGGCACGCCGGCTCGCTCGGCCAGCGCACGCGCCGCCGCCTTGTCCCCCAGCGCGGCGATGACCTCCGCGGGCGGGCCGACGAAGACGAGCCCCGCGTCGCGGCACGCCGCCGCGAAGGGCGCGTTCTCCGAGAGGAAGCCGTAGCCGGGGTGGATCGCCGCGGCCCCCGTCCGCCGGGCGGCGTCGAGAAGCTGGTCGCGATCGAGATACGACTCGCGCGCGGTGGCACCCGCGAGGGGCACCGCCTCGTCGGCGAGGAGCGCGTGGGGCGCATCGGCGTCGACCGTCGAATACACCGCCACCGTCGGCAGGCCGAGCTCGCGGCACGCGCGCAGCACGCGTACGGCGATCTCTCCACGGTTCGCGACGAGGACCTTGCCTAGCATCTCAGGCGCTCCCCGCGTCGGTGCTCCGCCCCTTCGCGGGCTCGGTCACCCAGCGCGGTTTCCGCCGCTCGAGGAAGGCGCGCATCCCCTCCTGCCCCTCCTCGCCGCAGCGAAGGCGCGCGATCAGCTCCGTGGTCACGCTGGCCGCCTCGCTCGTGCCGAGCTCGCGCACCCGGCCGAAGAGCACCTTCACCGCCGCGAGTGCGTTTGGCCCCCCCTGCGTGATCGCCGCGCACCAGCCGTCCACCGCGCCGTCCAGGTCCGTGGAGACGGCGTTCACAAGTCCCATCCGCTGCGCCCGCTCGGCGTCGAAGCGCTCCCCGGTGAGCGCCGCGCGGAGCAGCTCGTGCGGCTGCACGCGCCGCGCGAGGTAAGGAAAGATCATCGCGGGCGCCAGGCCAAGCCGCACTTCCGTCAGGCCGAACTGCGCCTCGGGGGCCGCGACGGCCAGGTCGCACGCCCCCACCAGCCCCATCCCCCCGCCGAGCGCCGAACCGTGCACGCGCGCGATCACCGGCACCGGCGCGTTCGCGATCGCCTCCAGCAGGTCCACGAGCCGGCCCGCGTCGGCGCGGTTCTGCTCGACCGACGCCTCGGCCAGGCTTCGCATCCACTCCAGGTCGGCCCCCGCGCAGAAGGACTTCCCCGCCCCGGCGAGCACCACGCAGCGTACCGAGGGGTCCTCGCCGAGGGCCCCGAAGGTTTCCGCGAGCTCGTCGATGAAAGCGTCGTTGAGCGCGTTGTGCAGCTCCGGCCGGTCGAGCGTGACGGTCAGACGCTCTCCCGAGCGTTCCGTGCGTACGTGGCGCTGTGGCATCGGCGATTCCTCTACATGCGAAAGACGCCCGGCCGCATCCCTTCCATCGGAGCGTTCAGGGAGGCCGAGATCGCCAGGCCGAGCACGTCACGGGTCTGGGCCAGCTCCACGATGCCGTCGTCCCAGAGCCGTGCCGTGCTGTAATAGGGGTTCCCTTCGCTTTCGTACTTCTCGAGGATCGGCCCGGCGATCCCCCGCTCCTCCTCCGGGGAGAGAGCGCTCCCTTCGCGAGCGAGCTGGTCCCGCTTCACGGTCGTCAGCACCCCCGCGGCCTGCTCGGCCCCCATCACGCTGATGCGCGCGTTCGGCCACATGAAGAGGAAGCGCGGGTCGTAGGCCCGGCCGCACATGGCGTAGTTGCCGGCGCCGAAGGAGCCCCCCACGATCACGGTGAAGCGCGGCACGCCGCAGGTGGAGACGGCGTGGACCATCTTCGCCCCGGCACGGGCGATCCCTGCCGCCTCGTATTGCTTCCCCACGATGAACCCGGTGATGTTCTGCAGGAAAATGAGCGGGATCTTGCGCTGTCCGCAGAGCTCGACGAAGTGCGCCCCCTTCTCGGCGCTCTCGACGAAGAAGACCCCGTTGTTCGCCACGATCCCGACCAGCATGCCGTGCAGGCGGGCGAAGCCGCAGACCAGCGTCGTGCCGTAGAGCGCCTTGAACTCGGCGAAGCAGCTCCCGTCCACCAGCCGGGCGATGACCTCGCGCACGTCGTAGGCCTGGCGCGGATCGCGAGGGATCACCCCGTAGAGCTCCGCCGGGTCGTACGCCGGGTCCTCGGGGGCCACCACGTCCAGCTCGACGCGCTTGGTGCGATTCAGCGTCCCCACCACGTCCCGCAGGATCTGGATCGCCTCGCGATCGTCGTGCGCGTAATGGTCCACGACTCCGGACCTGCGCGCGTGGACGTCCGCGCCCCCCAGCTCCTCGGCGGTCACGTCCTCTCCCGTGGCCGCCTTCACCAAAGGCGGCCCCCCGAGGAAGATCGTGCCGCTCCCCTTGACGATCACCGCCTCGTCGCTCATCGCCGGGACGTAGGCGCCCCCCGCCGTGCACGAACCGAGCACGGCAGCGACCTGGGGCAGCCCGGCCGCCGAGAGCCGCGCCTGGTTGTAGAAGATGCGCCCGAAGTGCTCGCGGTCGGGGAAGACCTCGGCCTGGAGCGGCAGGAAGGCCCCGCCCGAGTCCACGAGGTACGCGCAAGGCAGGCGGTTCGCGAGAGCGATCTCCTGCGCGCGCACGTGCTTCTTCACCGTCAGCGGGTGGTAGGACCCGCCCTTCACCGTCGGGTCGTTGGCCACGATCACGAGTTCGCGTCCCATCACGCGCCCGATCCCCGTGATCACGCCGGCCGAGGGCACGTGCCCGTCGTACATCTCCCAGGCGGCGAGCGCCGAGAGCTCGAGGAAGGGGGACCCCTCGTCGAGCAGCGCCTCCACGCGCTCCCGCACCGGGAGCTTGCCGAGGTCGCGCTGCCGGCGCTGGGCCCGCTCTCCTCCGCCGAGGCGGACCTGCGCGAGCCGCTCCTTGAGCTGGGAGGCGAGCGCCAGGTGATGCTCCCTGTTCTCCGCGTACTCGCTGGTCGTGGTCCGAAGCTGAGACTCGAGTCGGTGCATGGCGTCGCGTATGCTAGGGCCCAACCCCTCCGCTGTAAACGTGGGAGTGCGCCGAGCTTCGCCGCCCCACAGCGCAACCCCGGGGGCCCCAGGGCGGTCGAGTTCTCGGAGATGGGGGTATGGAGGGGGCGGTGCGCTCGGGTGAGCCGGAGAAGGAGTGAAGCTCCCCGGGCGCAGCAGCGCGGCGAAGGCCTTTGCATCGATCCCTGCCGCACACCACCGCTATCACCCCGTGGTTCCCTCGAGCCCTCGCGCGCGGTCCACCCGCCCCGCTGCCGGCTCATGCAAGCGGCGGCGTCCGCCAGGGCCCGCGTCACGAGCGCCCTAGGCCCTCCCCGGGTTCTTCCATCCGCAGAACTCGATTGCCCTGCCGGGGGCCCCACCCCCCCTGTCCAAGAACCCGACCGATATGCTATCGAGAGGCCGATTTCACCCGGTGAGGACCGTTCCATGCCTGCCACGTCAGCAAGCGCCGCACTCTGCCTGCGGGTCGCCTTCTGCGCTGCCCTGCTCGGAGCGGGGTGCTCCTCCACCACCCCCCCCACCAGCGACGGCCAACTCGGCGACGGCGGCCTGGCTCTCGAAGGGGGAGCCGGCGATAGCGCTGCGACGGACGCCACGCGCCCGCCCGACCACCGCTCCTCGGACGCGCTCCTCTGCGGCGCCGCGCCGTGCGACGACGGCCTTTCGTGCACCGACGACGTCTGCGACCAGGGGAGCTGCAAGCACCCGCTCAAGGCGGGTTTCTGCCTGATCGACGGCGCCTGCCACGCCGCCGGCTCCGGGCCGAGCGGAAGCTGCAGACGGTGCGAGCCGAAGTCCTCGACCGTCGCCTGGGCCGAGGACGCAGCATTCTGCCCCGACGACGGCGTGAGCTGCACCGAAGCCACCTGCACCGCGGGACAGTGCGGCGTCCGGCTACGTCCCGGCTTCTGCCTCGTGGGGGGCGTCTGCATCAAGGACGGCGAGCGGGACCCCGCCAACGAGTGTCAGTTCTGCGACGTCGGCACGGCCACAAGCAGCCTGCAGGTGGCCAAGGACGGCACGGCTTGCGCCGCCGACGCACTGGGCTGCACCGACGACGTCTGCTCCGCGGGGAAGTGCCAGCACCCGCTCCAGAGGACAGCGTGCCTCATCGACGGGGCCTGCTATGCGCAGGGCGAGGTCAACCCGTTGTCGGACTGCCAGGGCTGCGACGCGCGAGCGAGCCAGACCGCGTGGAGTCTGCGCCCCAACGGCGGAGCCTGCACCGACGACGGCCGGGCCTGCACCGACGACGTTTGCCAGACAGGGAGCTGCACGCACCCCGTGGCTGCGGGGAGCTGCTTGATAGGCGGCAGCTGCTTCAAGAACGGCGACACGAACCCTGCCGCCGAGTGCCAGCGCTGCGACCCCGGGCAGGCGGCGACCGCCTGGAGCCGGAAGGCCGACGGCACGGCGTGCACGGCGGACGCGCTCACCTGCACGGACGACGTCTGCGGCGCGGGGTCGTGCACGCACCCGCTCCGGGCCGCTCAATGCCTGATCGGTGGGGCCTGCTACGCCGCCGACACCCCGCAGCCCGGGGTCGACTGCCGCTCCTGCCGCCCGGCTCTCTCGACGAACGCGTGGTCCTCGGCGCAGGACGGCGCCGCCTGCTCCGCGGATGGACTCACCTGCACCGACGACCGCTGCACCGCGGGGAGCTGCGTGCACCCCCTGCGGAGCGGCAATTGCCTGATCGGCGGGACCTGCTACGCCGAGGAGGTGCCCGTGGCGGGTAACGCGTGCACGCTCTGCGTCCCCGCTCAGAGCACCACCGCCAGCACCTTCGTGGAAGGGATGCAGTGCAGCGACGGCGATAGCCTCACCTCGCTCGACATGTGCCTCGCCGGCAGCTGCCGCGGCCTGCGAGCCTTCCAGTGGGAGTGGTATTCGAGCGACACGGCGACCAGCCTCTCCCGCGTCGGGGTTTTGCCCGGCGGAACCACCTGGGTCGTCGGCCGCTACGCGGACGGCGCGGTGACCCGCGGGATGCTCGGGCGCCTGAACCGCGCGGCCACCCCGAGCGCGCTGATCGACGCCGCGGCCCCCCTCTCCGGAGTCCATCACCGCACGGCGGTGGGTGACTCCGGCCAGGTCTTCTTCCACAACGGAAGCACCTGGAACGCAGCGGGCGGGGCGAGCTCGCACCTCGGCGCCGCCCGGGTGAACGCGGTCTGGGGCGCCTCCGTGGGCGGGACCGAGACCTTCTACCTCGCCGCCGACGGAGGGCGCATCGCGCGCTGCACCACCCCGGACAACGGGCTGAGCTTCACCTGTGCGGACGGCACGGGGATGAGCGGTGCTGCGAATCTGGTCGGCGTCTTCGGCACCCTCTCGGGAAGCACGCAGGGCCCCCTCTGGGCGATTCGGGGAAACACCTACGAGGACATCTACCACCAGACCGGCGTGGGCGCGGCGTGGGGGCTCTCCCCGCCGGGGGGCTGCTCCGACGCCTCGGGCACCCCCTGCAGCAACACCTCCGGCCGGCTACTCGACCTCTGGGCGGGGGGGGCCAACGAGGCCTGGGTCGTCGGAGAGCAGGGGCTCGTCCTGCGCTACGACGGCAGCGGATGGACCCGCGTCTCCATCCCGTCCCTCGCCAACCCGGGACAGTCGAGCTACACCTTTCGCGGCGTCTACGGCCACGGAGACCTCCGGATCCTCGTCGGCGAGCGCGACGACAACGGCCAGTACCTCGACCTGGTCGCCGTGGCCTACAACCACAAGCTCGCGCGCTGGTTCCCACCGCGGGTGGCCCTCTACACGACGTACGCGGACCCGAACAAGGCCAGCTATCGCTTCAACGACGTGGGCGGACCTTCCCTGAGCGAACTCTACGTCGTGGGAAGCATCTGGAGCAGCTCCGCGGCCGAGCAGCGGGCCCTCTTCCTCGCTATGCCGTAAAAAATAGGCCGCTAACCGGGCGGGGTGCGCGCCTGGTCACGACGCGCATAGTGTTTGTCGATCCAGTCCCGATAGGCACCCGAGGTCACGTGGGCGCACCAGTCGGGGTGGTCCAGGTACCACCGGACCGTCTTCTCGATCCCCGTGGCGAAGGTCTCTCGCGGTCGCCACCCGAGCTCGCCCCGCAGCCGCGCATCGTCGATCGCGTAGCGGAAGTCGTGCCCCGGACGATCCGTGACGAACCGGATGAGCTCGGCGTAGCTCCCCACTCCGAGCCCCCGGCTCGACGGAGGAACGAGTCGGTCCAGGTGCGCGCAGATCGTCTCCACGACCTCGAGGTTCCGCCGCTCCTCGCCTCCCCCTACGTTGTAAGTGCGTCCGGGGGCTCCCCGCTCGAGCACCGTCCAGAGCGCGCGGCAGTGATCCTCCACGTAGATCCAGTCGCGGACGTTCTGCCCCCGCCCATAGACCGGCAGCGCCTCACCGGAGAGGGCGCGGGTGATGATCAGCGGAATGAGCTTTTCGGGAAACTGATACGGGCCGTAGTTGTTGGAGCAGTTCGTGACCAGCGCCGGAAGACCGTAGGTCCGCTGATAGGCGCGTACGAGGTGGTCGGCCCCGGCCTTGCTAGCCGCATAGGGGGAGCTCGGGTCGTACCGCGTCTCCTCGGAAAACCGCCCCTCCTCGCCGAGCGACCCGTAGACCTCGTCGGTCGAGACCCCCACGAAGCGAAAGCGCTCCGCCTCCGCCGAGGTCACACCCCCCAGGTGCCGGCGCACCGCCTCCAGCAGGGTGTAGGTACCGAGCAGGTTGGTCTCGATGAAGGCGCCGGGGGCGTCGATGGATCGATCGACGTGCGATTCGGCGGCCAGGTGTAGCACCGCCCGCGGTCGAAACTCGTCGAAGACGTGCCGCACGAGCTCCGCGTCGGCCACGTCGCCGCGCACGAAGGCGTGGCGAGGTTCCCCCTCCAGGTCGGCCAGCGACTCCAGATTGCCCGCGTAGGTGAGTTTGTCGAGGTTGACGACGCGCACCCCGCACTCGCGTACGAGGAGGCGGACGAGGTTTCCACCGATGAAGCCGGCGCCGCCCGTGACCAGCACGCACGCGTCGTCCGCTGCCCCCTTCGCGGCGAAACCGTCGGTGGAATCGCTCTCGGCCCCGGGATCGGTCATCGCGGCTTCGCCTTGCAAAGCTGCCGCAGGTACTCGCCGTAGCTCCCGCCGGAGAACGCGCGCGCCAGCCGCTCGAGCTGTTCGAGGTCGATGAAGCCCATGCGGTAGGCCACCTCCTCGACGCAGGCGACCATCAGCCCCTGGCGGTTTTGGACCGTCTCGATGAAGGCGGCGGCCTGGTGCAACGCCTCGTGCGTCCCCGTGTCGAGCCAGGCCGTTCCCCGGCCGAGCTCCACCGCGCGCAGCGCCCCCTGGCGCAGGTACCATCGGTTGACGTCAGTGATCTCGAGCTCCCCTCGGGCCGAAGGCGTGAGCCCGCGCGCCACCTCGACCGCGCGCTGGTCGTAGAAGTAGAGCCCCACCACGGCCAGATTGGACTTCGGCTCGCGTGGTTTCTCCTCGAGATCGACGACGTTTCCGCTCGCATCCAGCTCGGCGACGCCGTAGCGCTCGGGGTCTCGCACCCGATAGCAGAAGATCGTCGCGCCCTGGTTCTCCCGCGCCGCCGCGGCCAGGCTCGTACCGAGGCCGTGCCCAAAGAAGAGATTGTCCCCGAGGGCCAGCGCCACGGGGGAGCCGGCCAGGAAGGCCTCGCCGAGGAGCAGCCCCTGCGCCAGCCCCTCGGGCCGCGGCTGTTCGACGTAGGAGAGCGCGAGGCCCAGGCGCTCCCCGTCCCCCAGGAGCTCGCGATACGAGGGCAGGTCTCGAGGCGTGGAGATGATCAGCACCTCTCGCACCCCCGCCATCATCAGGGTGGAGAGCGGGTAGTAGACCATCGGCTTGTCGTAGACCGGCAGGAGCTGCTTGGAGACCGCATAGGTACTCGGGTAGAGACGGGTCCCCGAACCGCCCGCGAGGATGATGCCCTTCACGCGTGTCCTCCAGTAGGAAGCCCCAGGCTGGCGGAGGACGGGAGGTCCCCCTCGGCCAGCTCCGCGAGCCGCGGCAATGCCCGATCGCGCGCCGAAACCGCCGGGCGCTCGATGGGCCACTCGATCCCGAGGTCGGGATCGTCCCAGGCGACCCCGCGTTCGTCGGCGGGCGAATAGTACGCAGAACACTTGTACTCGAGGTCCGCCTCGGTGAGCGCGCAGAAGCCGTGCGCGAAGCCCGCGGGGATGAAGAGGCTCGCTGCCTCGTCGGCGCTCAGCACGACCCCGACCCATCGCTTGAAGGTCGGCGAGCCCCGTCGAAGATCCACTGCGACGTCGAAGACGCGGCCACGGGTGACGCGCACCAGCTTGTCCTGCGCCGCCGCGCCCCGCTGGAAGTGGAGCCCCCGCAGCACTCCGGCGTGCGAGCGGGAGCAATTGTCCTGCACGAAGGAGCTGGCGATCCCGGCCCGGCGATACCTCTCCGCCACGTAGCTCTCCAGGAAGTAGCCGCGCTCGTCGTGAAAGACCCGGGTGGGCACGAGCAGCACCTCGGGGATCTCGGTCGGGATCGGCTTCATCGTCTGGTCCGGGCTACGCGGGAATCGGAGGCCGGCCTGGGCCCCGCGACGCCGGACAATAGCAGCTTCCGGGCACTCAACGGCAGCGGGTAGCCCGGAAGGGGGCCCGCACTCGAGCGGGGGCATGTGGTGCGGAGCCCACACTCCGGGGCCCGCTCCCCCAGGCCCAGCAGACTAAGCTGGCGGAATCACGCCGGGCACCCCTCGGCGCGCCCCTTGCTCTATTCGGCCGCCATGACGCTGCGTCGCGGGCTGGTCCTCTCCTGCTTCGCCCTCCTCGGCTGCGAGGGATCGAGCGAGCTCGGCCTGCGCCTCTGGGAGGCGCCGATCGTGAACGGCCAGACCTACGGCGGACACCCGTCGGTGGGCCTGCTCCGCATCGGCGCCCAGAGCATCTGCACTGCCACCCTGGTGGGCAAGAAGACCGTCCTCACGGCCGGCCACTGCGTCGTCGTCGGGGCTCCCGCTTCCGCCTACGTGCTGGAGCTGGGTGGCCAGCGCTACCCGGCCGCCAGTGTCGTGCGGCACCCGGAGTTCAGCCAGAACAGCAAGACGAGCCCCCCGCAGAAGGACCTCACCGTGGTCCTCCTCGCCAGCGCGCCGCCAGTCACCCCCTCGGCCATCAGCGCGGTGGCCCCTGCCGTGGGGCTCGAGCTCACGCTCGTGGGCTTCGGCGTGATTGCAGAGCCTCCCGCCGGGCAGCAGGGAGAGGGCGCGGGCACGAAGCGCATGGCCAGAAACAAGATCGCCAGCGTCACCGAGACGGAGGTCGTGTTTGTCGGCTCGACGGGCGCCGTCGGCAACACCTGCTACGGAGACTCGGGGGGCCCCGCCTTCGCCACGATCAACGGCCAGGAGGTTCAGGTGGGCGTCACCTCCTGGGGGAAGGCCCCCTGCGGCACCGAGGCCCACGACGCCCGGGTAGACCGCTATGTCGACTGGATCAGCCAGACCGCCGGCGGCGACGTTGTGACGGGGGGTGCGGCGCCTGTGGCCGACACGCAGCCCCCGAAGGTGAGCATCCTCTCGCCCGGCACTGGAGCTGCCACCTCGGCCACCGTGACGGTGAAGGCCGAGGTCACCGACAACGTCGGCGTGGCGAAGGTGGAGCTCTATCTGAACGATCGCTTGAAGCAGACGCTGAACGCCGGCCCCTTCGAATTCCAGCTGAGCCTCGGCGCGGGGGCCAACAACGTGAAGGTCGTGGGCCACGACGCGGCGGGCAACAAGGGCGAAGCCTCGATCCTTCTCGAGCTCGCCGCCGGGCCGACGCCCGGGACGGGGCCTGGGACCGACCCCAAGACCGCGGAGCCGCCCAAGCCCGGCGAGTACGGAGCGACCTGCAAGGACCCCGGAGAGTGCAAGAGCGGCCTCTGCGCCGAGGACCCGGCGGCCGCCGGCAAGTACTGCACCGACCGCTGCACCCCCGGCACCGCGACGGGCTGCCCCGGCCAGGCCGAGTGTCTTGCGACCGCGAAGGGGGACGAGCACGTCTGCAGTGCGCCGCCGGCCGGTCAGAGCGCCCAGTCGGGAGGGCTCACGGCTGGCCGGCTCTTCGGCGGGTGCGCCGTGGCTGACGGGGCGGGGTCACCCGGGGCGCAAGATCTCGCCGGTTGGCTCGTCCTCGGGCTCGGGCTCGGGTTCCGCCGGCTCCGTCGCCGCCGCAGCTAGGTCCGCCAGCCCGTCCTCGGCCCCGTCGCCGTCGTTCGCCAGGTAGACCACCGCCACGGTGATGTTGTCGTCTCCGCCGGCCTGGTTGGCCTTCCCCACCAGCACCGTCGGCACCTCGGCGAAGTACCAGCGGTTGAGCAGCTCGCGCAGCTCGTCAGCGTCGAGATAGTTCGACAGCCCGTCGGAGCAGAGGAGAAAGCAGTCGCCCGGCAGGACGGGCAGCACCTCCAGATCCACCATCACCTCCCGCTCGAACCCCACGGAGCGCGTGACGATGTGTCGGAGCGCGCTCTCCTGCGCCTCGGCCGGGGTCATGAGCCCCGCGCGCACCTGCTCTTCGATCCAGGAGTGGTCCACCGTGACCTGCACCAGGCGGTTGTCCCGCAGCAGGTAGGCGCGGCTGTCGCCGACGTGTCCGAAGTAGGCGCGCCCGCGACGGATCAGGAGCGACGTGAGCGTGGTCCCCATTCCGGCCAGGTCGGCGTCCTCCGCCGCGCGGTCGTAGATCTCCTGGCCCGCCTTCTGCGTGGCCGCGGAGAGCGCCTGCGCCACCGCGTCGCTCGCCCCGCCCCCGAAGCCCCGCTCGTCGGCAGGCATCGACGCGCGCAGCTCCCGCTCGAGAACCTCCACGGCCATGCGGCTGGCCTGGTCGCCCCCCATGTGGCCCCCCATGCCGTCGGCCACGGCGAAGAGCCCCAGCTCCGGACGCAAGAGCAGCGCGTCCTCGTTGTGGTCTCGCTTCATCCCGACGTCGGTGAGCCCCCAGACGCAAAGCCTCATCGCCGCGCCCCACCTCCCGGCGCCCTTCGAGCGCACCGGGCCTCAGGCATTGGACGCCGTCCGCTCCGTGTGGTCCTTCCCGTCGAAGCGGAGGAGCTTGCCCGTCTCCTCGAATTGCGTGAGCAGGCAGACCGGCCGCCGCCAGATCCGATAGAGGTTGCTCAGCGTGTCTCGCGCCCAGTCGATGCGGAGGTCCGTCCCCTCGTGGCGGTGGCGGATCAGCAGCTCGCCGCGGTTCTCGAAGTTACCGTCCTCGACGAAGACGAAGGGGTTGCCGAAGTTGGTCAGCATCCCGAGGAGCTTCTGCTTGATCTCGCGGTACTCGCGGCTCTGGATCTCCCACTGCGTGTTCCGCTCGTTCCAGCCGTACGAGTAGAAGAGCTGTTCCCGGCAGAACTCCTCGGTGAAGAACTCGTCGATGAAGGTCACGTCGTTGTAGATGGCCCGGACCTGGAAGATCTTCTCCTTGCCGAGGCCGAGCTGGCGATCCCACGCACGCTTGGCCGCCAGGTCGTCGCACTCCTCCCACTCCTTGCCGAAGCGCCCCATGTTCCAGCGCTCTTCGATGTGTCGGAAGAGCTCGACCCCGATCTTGTAGGGATTGAGCGTGCGCCCGCCGGCAAGCACCGACGACGCCTGGTCGGCGTAGTCGATGATCTCCGCCGCGGTCAGCACCTTGCGCGTCATGATCTGGGAGTGCCAGTACGTGGCCCACCCCTCGTTCATGATCTTGGTCATCCCCTGCGGCGCGAAGTAGTAGGCCTCCTCGCGCACGATCTCGAGCACGTCGCGCTGCCACGGCTCGAGCGGAGCGTAGTCGAGCAGGAACTGGAGCACGTCGCGCTGCGGCTGGGCCGGGATCTTGGGCGGACGCTCCGGCTCGGGAGGCCGCTCGGGGAGCTGCTTCTCGAGCGCCTCGGGCGGGTTGATGAAGCGGTCCATGTACGACTTGGCCTTGAGCTTGATGACCTTCGGCTGCTCCGGCTCGACGGTCTCCTGCCCCTCCACCTTGCGGCGCTTGTCGGCCTCGCGCCGGATGAACATCGACATGGGGTCGATCAGGTTGTCCACCGACAGACAGACGTCGATGAAGCTCTCCACGCGCTCCACGCCGAACCGTTCCATGTGGCGCCTCACCCGCGTCGAGTGATTCGCCATCTCGTCGATCATCTTCCGGTTCGTCTTGGAGAAGTAATAGTTGTTCTTGAAGAAGTCGTTGTGCGCGCAGACGTGGGCCATCACCAGCTTCTGCTCGACCAGGCTGTTCCCCTCGAGCAGGTACGCGTAGCAGGGGTCGTTGTTGATGACCATCTCGTAGATCTTCTGCAGCCCGTACGCGTAGCCCTTCGAGAGGCGCTCGTAGTCCATGCCGAAGCGCCAGTGCGGGTAGCGGGTCGGGAAGCCCCCGTAGGCCGCGACCTCGTTCATCGTCTTGTAGTCGAGCAGCTCGTAGATCTGCTCGAAGGTGTCGAGGCCATACTCCCGCGCGTACCCCTCGATGTCGCGCTGGATGTCGTAGAGATAGGCCGGTAGCGGCGGCATGCTCACTTACCTCGCCCGAGGAAGGTCTTGATCGAGTCCACGATGGCCTCGCGCCCGGAGATCTCCGAGGTCACCACGCCGTCCGTCTCCTCGTCGAAATGCTCTCGCAGGTCCTTGATGAACTGACCGCTGCCGTAGGGGCTCTCGACCTGGCCGTAGCAGAACATGTTGGCCGCCGTCAGCACCTGTTCGCGCAGGATGCGGATGCAGAGCGCCGTGTCGTCCACCGACCAGTTGTCACCGTCGGAGAAGTGGAAGGGATAGATGTTCCACTCCAGCGGGCTGTACTCGTCTTCGATCATTCGGGCGCACAGCTTGTAGACGCTCGAGATCATCGTGCCGCCGCTCTCGCGCGTGCGGAAGAAGGTGTCCCGGTCCACTTCCTTCGCCGTGGCATCGTGGATCAGGTAGCGGGCCTCGATGCCGTCGTATTGCGAGCGAAGCCACGTATCGATCCAGAAGGATTCGATGCGCACGATCTCCTTCTGCTCGTCCCCCATCGACCCCGAGACGTCCATCATGTAGATGATGACGGCGTTCGTCTCGGGGAGCGGGTTGGTCTTCCACGAGCGGAAGCGCAGGTCGTCCCGCACGGGCACGATCACGGGATTCTTGGGGTCGTAGTTCCCCATGGCGATCTGCCGGCGGAGGGCGCGCTTGAAGGTGCGCTTGAAGTGCCGGAGCGACTCGGGACCCGTGCGGCGAATCGACGTGTACCGATCCTTGCGCGAGATGATCGCCTCTTTGCCCCGGGGCTCGATGCGCGGAAGCTCGAGCTCCTCGCCCAGGATCTCGGCGAGCTCCTCGAAGGTGACCTCCACCTCGACGCCGTGCTCGCCGGCCTGGTCCCCGGCCTTGCCCGAGCCCTGCTGGGGGTCCCCCTGCCCCAGCGGGTCCCCGACCTCGCCGTCCCCCTGCCCCACGCCCCCCGACTGCTTCGCGCCGAAGCGGAAGCGCGGGATCTCGATCTGCGGCAGGGGGATGTGGACCGTGTCCTTCCCCTGCCGCCCCACGAGGTCGCCCTTCGTGATGTACTTGCGCAGGTTCTGCTTGATCTTCCCGCGGACGATCCGACGGAACCGGCTGTGGTCTTGGTCGATCTTCTGGCTCACGACTTCACGTCACCACGCGCGAAGATCGAGGCCACGAAGCTGAGCACGTCGGTGGCGCAGATCTCGCAGTAGCCGTAGTTGCGAATCATGCGGTTCTTCACCACGTCGATCTTCTCCTGGGTGTCCTTGTCCACCACGGCGGAGACGAGCGAGGTGAGCTTGATCGAGTCCTTCTGGTCCTCGAAGAGCTTGAGCTCGAGCGCCTTGTGCAGCCGCTCGTTCGTGCGGTAGTCGAAGGTCTTGCCGTCGATCGCGAGGGCTCCGATGTAGTTCATGATCTCCCGGCGGAAGTCGTCCTTGCGGCTCTCGGGGATGTCGATCTTCTCCTCGATCGATCGCATCAGGCGCTCGTCGGGCTCCTCGTCCATGCCGGTGTACTTGTTCTTGACCTTCTCCTTCTGGGTGAAGGCCTTGACGTTGTCGATGTAGTTCGCGCAGAGCTTGGCCACCGCGTCCTCATCGGCCGAGATCGCGCGCTGCACCTCGTTCTTCACCACGTCTTCGTACTCTTGCTTGACCACGCCGAGGAGCTCGGTGAACCGCTTGCGCTGCTCCTCGCTGCTGATGAGGCTGTGCGAGCGCAGGCCGCTCTCGAGCTCGTTCAGCACCAGGAAGGGGTTGATGCACCCCTCCCCCTTCTCGCTCACGAGCGAGTTCGAGATCTTGTCCTGCACGTAGCGCGGCGAGACGCCGTCCATCCCCTCGCGCGTGGCCTCCTTGCGCAGCTCCTTGATGTTGTCCTGGGTGAAGCCGGGCAGCGTCTTGCCGTCGTAGAGCTTCAGCTTCTGCAGCAGCGTGAGGTTGTGCTTCTTCGGGTCCTCGAGGCGCGTCAGCACGGCCCACATCGCGCCCATCTCGAGCGTGTGCGGGGCGATGTGCTTCCCCTTGATCCGGTCGGGGTTGTAGTCCTTCTGGTAGATCTTCACCTCCTCGGAGAGCCGCGTGATGTAGGGGATGTCCACCTTGATCGTGCGGTCCCGGAAGGCCTCCATGAACTCGTTGTTCAGGAGCTTCTTGAACTCGGCCTCGTTGGTGTGTCCGAGGATGACCTCGTCGATGTCCGTCTGGGCGAACTTCTTGGGCTTGATCTTGTGCTCCTGCGTGGCGCCGAGGAGGTCGTAGAGGAAGGCCACGTCGAGCTTGAGGATCTCGATGAACTCGATCACCCCGCGGTTGGCGATGTTGAACTCGCCGTCGAAGTTGAACGCGCGCGGGTCGGACTCCGAGCCGTACTCGGCGATCTTGCGGTAGTTGATGTCGCCCGTGAGCTCGGTCGAGTCCTGGTTCTTCTCGTCCTTGGGCTGGAAGGTGCCGATGCCGACGCGATCCTGCTCGGAGAGCACGAGGCGTCGCACCTTCACGTGCTTGACCACGCGGGAGAAGTCGCCCTTGTAGCGGGAGAGCAGCTTGTTGAAGATGTAGCGGCAGGCCGGACACAGATCGCCGTCGACGTGAACCGGGTAGGTCGACTCCTTGAGGCCCATCCTGCTGATGGCCTGCGGGCGCCACGCGAGCGGAATCAGCTTCAGCGGCTCCTCGTGCATCGGACAGGGAAAGACCTCTTCCTCCTTGCCCGGGTCGGTCACCGCGTCTCCGGTCAGGTGCCAGCTGAAGGTGTAGACGGCACCGTCGGGGGTGCGCGAATACTCCTCGGTCCCGCGCTTGAGCAGCCGCGCGATGGTGGACTTGCTGCTCCCCACCGGACCGTGCAGGAGGATCACGCGCTTCTCCGTGCCGTAGCCGTGGGCCGCGCTGCGCAGGATGTTCACGAGCTTCATCAGCGGAATATCGAGCCCGTAGATGGCGTCCCGCCCGCCGTGGTGCTCGTCCCGGAAGAACGGATACCGGACAAGCTTCTTCTTGGCGTCCATGTACTCTTCGCGGCCGTACGACAGGATCATGTCGTAGAGCCGCTGGAAGGCCGAACGCGCCACCTGCGGGTTGTCGCGCACCACCTTCAGGTAGTCGTCGAAGGTCCCCTCCCAGTGCAGGTCGGCGTAGACGTTGTAGTCCTGGAGGCTGGCGATCTGCTGCACCAGCGAGCCGTGGTCATCCATTCGCATCGCTCCTTCAAAGACGCGGGCCCCACGCCGCGGGCGGTGGGCAGCAAACTTCGCGTTTTTAGAATGCACCGAAGGTAGCATGGCGGCCGTGGGCGCAGCAAGGAGCCCCCCGGGGGTGGGTGACCGTGGCTGGGCACGCCGCGTCCTGCATGGACAGGCCCACCGGCACGCTGCTAACGTGGCGCTCCGTCGGAGGACTCGGTGATGCGAACGAAGCGACTCGCTCTAGGGATCGGCATGGGACTGGCGCTCGTCGGTGCGAGCGCCTGCGGAGACAAGGGCCAATCGGGCGGCGACGGGGGGAACCGGGGGGATGGCTCGGGACAGGCGCCGGACGACCCGGTGGCCCGCGCCGCGGCGAAGGGCGCGTACCTCAAACGCATCGAGGCCTACTGCGCCCACGTCTTCAAGTGCTGCGGGGCGCCGGAGATCGACGTCGCGTTCAAGAAGCGGTTCACCGACCTCGCGGGCTGCAAGCAGTACTACGAGTTCCTCGAGCGAACCGGCATCGCGGCGATGGAGGAGGCGGCCGGGAGAGGCGCGCTGGGTGTCAACGCGGCGGGCCTCGAGAAGTGCACGAAGGCGTGGGCCGACATGGTCTGCGACATGCGCTACTTCCCGCCGACCGTGACGAGCACGATGCTTCCGAACACCTCGGGGCCGAAGGCCTGCCTGCTCGAACAGGTCTTCTCGGGCAAGACGCCGCAGGGCCGCATCTGCCACAACCAGTTCGAGTGCGCTCCCGGCAGCTCGTGCACCCTGGCCTCGTATACGGACCTCAAGCTCTGCCGCGCGCTCGGGAAGGACGGCGACCCCTGCGAGGTGTCGAGCAACTGCGAGACGGGGCTCGGCTGCTCCACCCCCAAGGCGGGGGGCGCCCCCACCTGCCGGCCCTACGCCAAGGACGGCCAGCCCTGCGCCGACACGAGCTGCGACCCCGAGGTGGTCGACCTTTTCTGCGACCGCGACACGACGCCGGATAATCCCGTGTGCGCCATGCGGCGACCCGTGGCTGGCCCCTGCACGCTCAACTCGCACTGCCTGACGGGGCTCTGGTGCGACACCCTCGCGGACCCCACCCACGGCCTGTGCGTCGAGAAGCGGAAGGTCGGCGAGGCATGCAAGTCGGGCAGCTCGGTCGAGACCTGCGTGGAGGGCCACTACTGCGACGCCGTCACGACCCCCGGCAAGGCCGTCTGCGCGGCGAAGAAGGCCGAAGGCGCCGATTGCACCGCCTCGTCGCAGTGCCTCTCGGAGTCCTGTTCGGTGACGACGAAGAAGTGCGTGCCGGCCACGGCGTCGACGCGCCCGACGTGCAAGGGAGCGACCCCACCCCCACCGCCGTAGACCAGGTCGGCTGGGCCGCGATCCCTCCCGCGGGACGTCGCCGCGCGCCCGCCGTCAGCCCCCCCATCAGCCCCCCCCGCCCCGCTGGTACCGATTGACCGCCGCCTCGTGCTCCGAGCGCGTGGCCGAGAAGTGGTGCGTCCCGTCGTTCTTCGAGACGAAGTAGAGGTAGCGGGACTTCTTGGGCGCGAAGACCGCCTCGAGCGCCGCACGGCCGGGGTTCGCGATCGGCCCCGGCGGCAGCCCGAGGTGCTTGTAGGTGTTGTAGACGTTCTCCTTGTCGTCGAGGTGGATGCGACGGATCCGCCCCTCGAACTTGCGACAGGCCTCGGACTTCTCGTCGGGCACCGTGCAGCCGTAGACGATCGTCGGATCGGTCTGCAGGAGCTTCGGCGAGAAGCCGGGGAGCGTGAGCCGGTTCAGGAAGACGCCCGCGATGAGGGGGCGCTCGCCCGCCTGGCCGGTCTCTTTCTCCACGATCGAGGCCATGATCACGATCTCGCGTTGGCCCCAGCCGAGCCGCTTGCGGAGCGCCTTGAGCTGCGCCGGGTGGGCGGCGCAAAGCTGGTAATAGACCCTCTTGTGGCGGGCGAAGAGCTTCTCCAGCACCTCGCGCGGCGGAGAGTGGGCCTTCATCTTGTAGGTGTCGGGGAAGAGGTAGCCCTCCATCGTGTCCCCGCTGATGCCGAGCCGCCGCAAGAGCTGCGGGTCGCGCATCTGACGGAGGAGCCCCTCCCTGGACGCGACCTGCGCGCGGTCGAGGAGCTCCGCCACCTCCAGCATGTTCTTCCCCTCGGGGATGAGCACCGTGACCTGCGGCGCCGCCACGCCGGTCACGAGCACCGAGAGGAGCTGGCGCGGCGTGATGGAGGTCGAGAGCTCGTAGTCCCCGTGTCGGATCTTCGAGGCCTGCCCCTTGTAGTTGGCGTAGAAGCGGAACGCCGCGGCAGAGGAGACGAGTCCCTGGTCCTGCAGGATCCGCACGACCTCGGGGAAGGCGAGCCCCTTGCCGATGGTGAACTTCACGCGCCGGCCGGGGGACTCGGCCGGTCGGTCCTGGAAGCGCAGGGCGTACCGGTAGGCCACGTAGGCTCCCACGGCGAGCAGAAGCGCCGTGAGGCCGAACACCAGCCAGGCCCGGCGCATGGCGCGCACGCTCACGCGGCGCCTCCCAGAGCGACCTGCCGGTCGAGGAAGAGCTGCAGCAGCAAGGTGGCCGCCACGTGGTCGATCACGGTCTTGCGGCGGCGGCGACTCAGATCCGCGTCGATGAGCACGCGCTCCGCGGCCACCGTAGTGAAACGCTCGTCTATGTAGTGGACGTGGCAGCCGAGGGAGCGCGCGAGCGAGCTGCCGAACTCGCGCACCCGCTTGGACGCCGCCCCCTCGCGCCCGTCGAGGCCGAGGGGAAGCCCGAGGACCAGCGCCCCCGCCTGCACCTCTGCGAAGGCCTGCCGGACGCTCTCCACGTCGTGCGCCCCCCCCTTGCGCGCGAGCGTACGAAGCGGCGTCGCGACGCGCCCCTCCTCGTCGGAGACGGCGAGTCCGATGGTCTTCGTCCCGACGTCCAGACCGAGGTGTCGCACCCGCGAAATCTGCCAGCCGCGATCCGCCCTGTCAACGTGGGGGCTCGTCGGTCGGGCCCGACGTCCGGGCCGCCCGCCGCCGCGCCCGCCACCTGAGGACGAGGAAGACCGCGACGCCCACCCCGAGCGCCCCCCAGGCGATGAGCGCGTAGCGCTGGAAGAGCAGCTTCAGGCGATCCCAGTTCGCCCCGACGGCGTAGCCCGCGCCGAGGATGAGGGCGTTCCACGCCGCTGCGCTGAGGAGCGAGTAGAAGAGGACCCAGCCCACCTTGAGGCGCGACATGCCGGCGGCGATGAAGATCACGGCGCGCGCGGCCGGGAGGAACCGGTTCAGCACGATGTAGAGCGCCCCGTGGCGCTCGAAGGCGAGCAGCACCTGATTGATGCGTCGCCTCACCGCCTCGCCCTTGAAGATGCGCCCCTCCACGTAGCGGCGCGAGATCCACACGCCGATGCCGTAGTCGAGGAGCGCGCCGACCCCCGAGCCGACCATCACCGACGCGTAGACCCAGGGCATGCTCCAGCCGTGCCGCACGACCAGGAAGGCCCCGAAGAGCGTCACCGTGTCACCGGGGAAGGGAGGGAAGACGTACTCGACGAGCGCCGACAGCCCGAGCAGCAGGAGCCCGAGCGGGTTGTTGTTGTGCGAGACGAAGCCTGTTATGGCTTCGGCGATGTCGTTCAGCATGGCACCCGGCGCGGGCGTCGCGGTCGTGGCGCCCGCGGGCCCCGTGGACCCGACCATCTACCGCGACGGCCTGCGCATCCTATCGGCTCGCTACCGGCTCGTCCACGCGTTCGAGCCCCCTTTCTCCCCGGGGGACGAGCTCCCCTACCTCGCCGGGGGTGACGCCGCCCGGTGCGCGGCGCTCCAGCAGGCGCTCGAGGACGAGCGGGTGGACGCGGTCTTCTGCGCCCGCGGCGGCTACGGTGCGATGCGGCTCCTTCAGCGCCTCGATCCGCGCGCGCTCTCGGCGCGGCGCGTACCGCTCGTGGGCTTCTCCGACGTGACCGCCCTGCACGCGTGGGCGAGCCGCGCGGGGATCCCGTCGGTCCACGGCCCGGTGGTGACGCAGCTCCCGCGGCTTCCGGAGGTTGAGGTCCTGCACCTCTTCGAGCTGCTCGAGGGGAAGCGCCTCCCCGAGCTGCGCGGGCTGACGCCGCTCCGGCCGGGCCGGGCCCGCGGCCCCCTGCGCGGCGGCAACCTGACGCTGCTCTCGCACCTGCTCGGCACCCCGTATTTCCCCGACCTCACCGGGGCGATCCTGCTGCTCGAGGACGTGGGCGAAGCGCCCTATCGCCTCGACCGGATGCTGACGCAGCTCCGGCTGGCAGGCGCCCTGTCGGGGGTGGCGGGCATCCTCCTCGGCGAGTTCACGGACTGCGACGAGCGTGCCGGGGGGTCGTCACCTCTCCTCTCCGCGGCGCGGGTGCTCGAGGAGCGGCTCGGGGAGCTCGAGGTCCCGGTCCTCGCGGGCGCCCCCGTGGGGCACGGGCGACACAACGAGGCGCTCCCTCTCGAGTACGTGGCGGAGCTCGACGCCGAACACGGGACCCTGCGCGTCCTCGGACCTCCGTAGCGTTCCGCAGGGGCGCCGCTACGGCTACCTCTTCTTCTTGCGGCGCGACCGCGTGCGACGCTTCTTCTGCGCCCGGTCGTCTTCCGTCTCACCGGCGGCGCCGCGCTCTCCCTCCGGCTCCCCCTCTTCCTCGTCACCGGCCTCGGCCACCCCCGGACCCTCGCTCTCCTCGGGGGGGAGGTCGGCTTCGACCTCGAAGATCTCCACCTCGCCCGGGTCGCTCGCGTGGGCGGCAGCCAGGATCGCCGGAATCGGAGCCATCTCCACCGTCGGCGCGCCGTGCCCGCGCAGGGTCTTGCTCTGCTGCCAGTCGGTGGCCACCGCCTGCTCGTCGAGCTCCGCCAGCTCCTCAGGGGAGGCCACCTCGGTGAGGGAGGTGTGCGCCGCGGTCGCGACGGCGGGCTCCGCGGGGGCTGGCGTGGAACTCGCCGAAGGAGGCAGAGGAGACGCCGCCGGGACGGGAAAAGGCTCCAGCTCCTCGACGAGCGCTCGCCAGGGCGAGAGCGCCTCCTCGAAGAGGAGGGTCATGCCCGGGAGCTCTCCCTCCGCGAGGCGTCCCTTCCGCGGCTGCTCCACGACGGCCCCCACGCGGGCCGTGCGCGCCGGCGCGTCACCGGCTGTCCCGGGGCGCAGCTCGAGCCGCGTCCCCACGGGGAGCGGACTCGCCGTGGGGAGGAAGGCCCGCTGCTCCGCATCCAGGCGCAGGCCGCTCCCGTCCAGAATGCGAATCCCACGATAGAGCACGTCGACCCGTACGAGCTGCATGGCTCACCCCGCTGTCAAAGCTCGATCTGTGTGCCGAGCTCCACCACCCGGCTCGGCGGGATCCCGAAGAAGGCCGTCGCCGGCCGCGCGTTCCGCGACAGGAAGCCGAAGAGCGCCTTGCGCCAGCGCCACAGCCCGGACTTGCCCGTGGTCAGCAGCGTCTCCCGGCCGAGGTAATAGCTCGTCTCCTTGGCCGCGCAGATGAGCCCCTTGGCCTGACACAGCCGGAGGATCTCTGGCACGTTCGGCACCTGCATGAAGCCGTAGGTGGCCACCACCTCGTAGAAGCCATCGCCACGGTCCGTGATCTGCACGCGGTCCGCGCGGCGAACCTGCGGGGTGCCGGCCGTCACGACGCTCAGGAGCACCACCTGCTCGTGCAGCACGCGGTTGTGCTTGAAGTGATGCAGGAGCACGGGGGGAATGACCGCGCGATTTCCCGTCATGAACACGGCGGTCCCCTTCACGCGCAGCGGCGCCTGCAAGGGAAGCTCCGCCATGAACTTCTCCACGGGGACGAAGGACGCGCGCAGGTGTTCCACGAGAGACGAGCGCCCGCGCTTCCAGGTGGTCATGACCACGAACAGACCCAGGCCCACTACGAGAGGGAACCAGCCCCCGTGCGCCACCTTGGTCAGGTTCGCCCCGAGAAAGGGCACCTCGACGGCCAAAAAGAGCGCCAGGAGCCCCGCGGCGCCGAGGACGTGCCAGCGCCACACCCCATGCGCGACGGCGAACATCAGGATGGTGGTGATGAGCATCGTCCCCATCACCGAGATACCGTACGCCGCGGCCAATGCGGACGAACTCTTGAAGTTGAGGACCAGCGCCACACAGGCCACGAGCAGCAGCGTGTTCACCTCCGGCACGTAGATCTGACCGCGGGCCTGGCTGGAGGTGTGCACGATGTTCAGGCGCGGCGAGTAGCCGAGCTGGATGGCCTGCTGCGCGATGGAGAAGGCTCCCGAGATGAGCGCTTGCGAGGCGATCACCGTGGCGATGGTCGCGATCCCCACCACGGGGTAGTGCAGCGCCGTCGGGGCGAGCGAGAAGAAGGGATGCGCCACCACCTCGGGGTCGGCGCCCCGAAGGAGCAGCAGGGCGCCCTGGCCGAAGTAGCTCAGCAGCAGGGCGGGAAAGACGACCACGAACCACGCCACGCGGATCGGTCGCGGACCGAAGTGGCCCATGTCGGCGTAGAGCGCCTCCGCCCCGGTGATGCAGAGCACGACGGACCCGAGGACCGCGGCGCCGTGCCACCCGTTGTGGACGAAGAAGCGCACCGCGTTGATGGGATTCACGGCGGTGAGGATGCCTGGCGCGCGCAGGATCCAGGGCAGGCCGAGCGCGGCGATGGTCACGAACCAGAGGAGCGTGGCGGGGCCGAAGACCGCCGCCACCCCGGCCGTGCCGCGCTTCTGCGAGACGAAGAGCAGCACCAGGATGGCCACGGTGACGGGCACCACGTAGGGCTTGAAGACCGGGGTCGCCACCTCGAGCCCTTCGACGGCCGAAAGCACCGAGATCGCCGGCGTGATCATGCCGTCGGCGAGCAGCAGCGCCGTGCCGAAGAGGGCCAGCAGCACGAGCGCCGCCGTGCCTCGGACGTGTTTTCGCCCCTCGGGGGACTCGGCGAGCAGGGCCAGCAGGGCCATGATGCCGCCCTCCCCGTGGTTGTCGGCCCGCATCACGAAGATGAGGTACTTCACGACCACCACCAGCACGAGCGACCAGAAGACGAGCGAGAGCACCCCGAGCACATTCACGGGGTCGAGCGTCACGGCGTGGGGGCCGTTGAAGCACTCCTTGAGCGCGTAGAGCGGCGAGGTCCCGATGTCCCCGTAAACCACGCCGAGCGCCCCCAGGGCCACCTTGAGCAGGTCGCGCGTGGACTTGATCTCCGGCGTATGTGCGGCTTCGTGCTGCATGGCAGCTCAGCGTTTCCAGTACCAGTAGAGCGGCAGGCCCACGGCCACGAGGAGCAGGCCGAAGAGAGCGTCTCGCGGGTTGCCGACCAGCGAGACCACGACGTACACCACGGCGAGGAGCACGAAGACCACCGGAACGACGGGATAGCCCCAGACCCGGTAGGGGCGCGGCAGGTCGGGGAAGCGCACGCGCGCCACGATCACGCCGAGCGCGCCGAGCGCGTAGAAGATCCAGCTCACGAAGATCAGCATGTCCGTGAGCTGATCGAAGGTGCCGGTGAAGACGAGCAGCGAGGCCCACGTCCCCTGGCAGACGAGCGAGATAGCGGGCGTGCGGAAGCGCGGGTGGAGCCGGCCGAGCGGGGCGAAAAAGAGGCCGTCGCGGGCCATCGCGAAGTAGACCCGCGCGCTCGACAGGACCGCGCCGTTGGCCGCCCCGAGGGTCGAGAGCAGGACGAGCGCCGACACGAACGCCCCACCGCCGGGGCCGATGGCCTCGCGCATCACGTCCGCGGCGACGAGCTTGGAGCCCGACATGCGGTCGAGCGGCAGCACGTAGAGGTAGGCCAGGTTCGTGAGCAGATAGACGCAGGCCACCACCAGCGTGCCGAGGAAGAGCGCACGAGGCACGGTGCGGCTGGGGTTTCGGACCTCGCCGGCGATGTAGGTCACGTTGTTCCAGCCGTCGAAGGCCCAGAACGCCCCGGAGAGCGCGAGGCCGATCGCGCTGACCAGCCCGCCCGCCCCCAGCGCCCCGACGGAAGGTGTCCCCGCGGGAGGGGTGAGGTGCCCGAAGCTCCCCGACCCGGCGGAAAACGAGAGCAGGATCACCGCGCCGATGGCGACGAGCTTGGCGGTCGTGAGGACGTTCTGCACCGCGCCGCCGGCGACCACCGCCGCGACGTTGATCCCCGTGAGCAGGGCGATGCCGCAGACGGTGAGCAGCTTCACGCCGATATCCGCGAAGGGGGTGATCTTGATGACCCCGAGCAGGGTCACCGAGACCTCCTCCCACTCCTTCGAGAGGCGGGGCAGCGGCACGAAGTAGCCGGCGTACTCGGAAAAGACGTAGGTGATGGACGCGATGGACCCGGTCTGGATCACGGCGAAGATGGCCCAGCCGTAGAGGTAGCCCACGAAGGGGCTGTAGATGCGGCGGAAGTAGACGTACTGGCCCCCCGCCTCGGGCATCATCCCCGACACCTCGGCGTTCGAGAGCGCGCCGAAGCAGGTGATGAGGCCCGCGGCGAGCCAGATGAGGAGGAGCAGCGTGGGCGAGGGAAGCTGCGCCGCCATCACGGCCGGCTTCTTGAAGATCCCCGAGCCGATCATCGACCCGATGACGACCATGGAGGCCGTGTAGAGCCCGAGACGGGCTACCAGCTCTACGCCGCGAGAGTCTTTCTTCTCAGCGTCCATGGCGTCCCAAGGTCGGCCCGCGGTGCACGGCCCAGGAATGACGACCCGAGGCCCGAGGCCACTCTAGCCCGAAGCACGCGTCACAATCCACTCCCGTCGCCGGCCTTGTGGCCCGGAGCCCTCGAGCGCGTTGACACGCTTCCCGGAGCAACGGTATGCAGGACGGCCTACTGCCGCGGACCCGAGCGCGATGCACGCCCTGCCCCTGATGATCGGCGCTCTCTGCGTGGTGGCGATCGCCTACCGCTACTACGCAGCCTTCATCGCGGCGAAGGTGCTCACGCTCGACGACCGCCGCGTCACGCCGGCCCATCGGCTGAACGACGGCCACAACTACGTGCCGACCAACAAGTGGGTCCTCTTCGGGCACCACTTCGCGGCCATCACCGGCGCGGGGCCGCTCGTGGGCCCCACCCTGGCGGCGCAGTTCGGCTACCTGCCCGGCTACCTGTGGATCCTCGTCGGCGTGGTCCTCGGCGGGGCGGTCCACGACTTCGTGATTCTCACCGCCTCGATGCGGCGCGACGGCAAGTCCCTCGCCGAGATCGTGCGCGCGGAGGTGGGGCGCGAGATGGGGTGGGTCGCGGGCTTCGCGATCCTCTTCATCGTGATGATCGCCATCGCGGCCATGGCGAAGGTGGTGGTGAACACGCTGGCCGAGAGCGCCTGGGGCACCTTCACGATCGGCGCGACGATCCCGATCGCGCTGCTCATGGGCCTCTACATGTACCGCTTCCGGAAGGGCAAGATCGGCGAGGCGTCGGCCCTGGGGGTGGTGGCGCTCCTCTTGGCCGTGGTCTTCGGCAAGACCGTCGCCGAATCCTCGGCGGGCTCCGCGTTTCTCCTCTCGCCGCACCAGCTCACCCTGACCATCGCCTTCTACGGCTTCATCGCCAGCGTGCTGCCGGTCTGGATGCTCCTCTGCCCGCGAGACTACCTCTCGTCGTACATGAAGATCGGCACCATCGGCTTGCTCATCGTGGGCATCATGGTGGTGAACCCCGAGCTGCGCATGCCCGCGCTCTCGCAATTCACGGGGGGCGGCCCCGTGGTGCCGGGGAAGATCTTTCCCTTCGTCTTCATCACCATCGCGTGCGGGGCGATCTCGGGCTTCCACGGCCTCATCGGCAGCGGAACCACCCCGAAGATGATCGACCGCGAGAGCCACGCGCGGATGATCGGCTACGGCGCGATGCTGATGGAGGGGATCGTGGGCGTCGTGGCCCTCATCGCCGCCAGCTCGCTCGCCCCCGGCGACTACTTCGCCGTCAACACCCCCGCGGACAAGTTCGCCGCGCTCGGCCTCACGCCGGAGAAGCTCCCCGAGCTCAGCCAGCAGATCGGAGAGGAGCT
>JADLHG010000014.1 GCA_020848905.1 Deltaproteobacteria bacterium | reverse complement strand
TCGTCGCAGGCGGGGAGGAGCAGGAGCGCGAGCGTACACGCAGCTCGCGCGCGGAACGGGCAGGGTCGCACCGTCCGTCGAACTCGCCCGTCGTTCACGGCTTCGGAGCGGGCGAGGCCGGCGGGGCGGGCGAGCCCCCTATCACGCCGCCCGAGAGACCTCCGCTCCCACTGCGGAGTGTCCCCAGGATGCCCGCGGCACGAGGTTTCGGCCCCTCCTTGGCCTTCTGCTGGAGCTTCTCGCGCAGCTCCTTGGAGAGCGGCAGCTTCTTCACCCGGTAGGTGAAGGTCACCGTCTTGCCGCCGCGCTCGAGCTCCACCACCAGCTTGCTCGCCTTCTTGAAGCGTCCGAACGCGGCGTAGACATCCTCCGGCGTGTCGAGCTTCTGCTTGTTCACCTTCAGGATCACGTCTCCGTCGCGAAAGCCGAGCAGGAAGAGGGCGCCGTTCGGGTAGACCGAGTAGAGGCGATAGCCGCTGTAGACGCTCCCCGACTGGTAACGCCGGCTGACCGACCCGCTGTAGACCACCTTGTTCGTGTCGGTAGCCATCACGTCCCTGAGCGCCGTGTCCACGTCGTAGAGGCCCTCTTTCACCTGCTTGATCTGCGCCTTCCAGAGCGCCACGTCGTCGGCGGAGAGGCGTCCCGAACCCAGGTAGGCCGACGAGCCGGTGCGGTACTGCATGAAGCTCCGGAGGGTGGACACGGGGAGCGCCTCGCGCACGAAGGTGTCGAAGGCCCCCTCGACCTTCAAGCGGTCGACGCCGTCGGTCAGCTCGAGCGCGAAGGTCCCCGTCACGCGCCCCCCCGGCTGACGCGAGAAGCGCGTCACGGTCACCGACCCCGTCGCGCTCTCCATGGTTCGGTGGCGGTACCCCGTCGGCTCGCGGAAGCTCGCCTTGGCGCTGCCGGCCCCGCTCGCGAGGGTGAAGGTCCCCGTGCCGCCGCTCGAGAGCGGCACCATGAACTCGAGCTCCACCGGCGGCTGGCTCCCCCAGTCGTAGCTCTCCTGTGGCGCGAAGCTCCGGGTCACCACCAGCCAGTCGCCGCCGGGGGTGGCCGTGTCCGGGCCGTCCGCCACGAGCAGCCCCTGGTCGAGCGCGTTGGCGCGGAAGTGGCCGGCCGCGGCCGGGAGGTTCACGCCGCTCGTGAGCCCGGTGGCGCGCACCTCGAGGGAGGGCTTGAAGCTGTCGGGGAGGACGGGCTTGGCTCCCTTGAAGGTGCCGGCCCAGGCGCGCACCTCGGCGCGGCACTGCGCTCGCTTCTCGGCCTTCAGGGCGCTGCAGTGCGCCTCGCCGAGGAGGATGCCGCGACAGACCCCGCGCTGCTCGGCCGGCGCGGCTAAGCACAGCGAGGGCTGCCGCTGCGCGAGGGCCTGGCAGAGCCCCTCGCGGTACATCGGATAGCCGCGTTTCGGGCAGTCGCTCGCGTGGCCGGTGAAGACGGCCACGAAGCGCTCGCACTCCTTGCGCAGGTTGTAGTCCTTGACCTCGCGCTGGCAGATCTGCGCGTCTCCCTCCGCCGCGGCCTGGCGCGACCGGCAGATGAGCTCGAGCTGCGCGCTGCCGAGCGTCATGGCGGCCACCTCGACGGGCAGCTTGTTCGCGAGCTCCTCCATGCAGTGATCGAAGCCTTTGAAGCTCTTCACCGAGGCCGTGAGTCCGCCGCCCGCCCGGGCCCCGCTGCTCCCCTTCGGCCCCGACGGCCAGGGGAGCGCGTGGGCTGTGCCGTGAAGCACGATGGGCGCGAACAAGATCGACAGCGCGAGGAGCACGGGGCGTGGCGACATGCAGGACCTTCCGGATGGTGAGCGGAGCATACCGGAGTCTACGGTGGGGCGTCCCGGATCTTGCGCGGCGCGGCTCTTGCGCGGCGCGACTCCTGCGTGGCGCGGTGTGCCGCAGGGCCCCTGCCGCAGGGCCCCTCGACTCGCGTGCCCCCAGGCGGTAGCATGGGCGCTTGACGACGCGGAGCCCGGCGCCTCGGCGCGGGGCCCTCACTGCACGGGGAGCCCATGGCTCGTAAGACGAACCATCATTACGTGACGGGCGTGGGGCTCTTGCTCACGCGCTACGAGGAGATCCTGAAGGCGGAGCACCGGCAGCTCAAACGGCCGGCCGTCAAGCCGCGCGACGTGATCCATCGGGTGCTCTTGCACCTGAAGGAAGAGACGGCCACGCGAGAAGATCGCGAGCGGGTGGCGCAGGCGGCGCGACTCGTGAGCGCGCGCCTCAACGCTTTTGTCGAACAGCAGAGCGGCTCGGCCAGCCCCTGGCGCTTCTTCGGTAAGACCACCTGGCGCGTCCCGTACGTCTCGGACTGGGCCAAACGCTTCAAGCTCCGGAACCGTGCGCTCAGTCGCTCTCTCGCCGCCCTCGACGAGATCATCGAGGAGATCGAGATGGTCCCCACCACGCCCTTTCCGCCCGAGGAGCGCAAGCTCCTCAGCGAGGGGTGGCTGCGCGATCTGGATACCTATCTGGTGGAGGTCCACGGCTACAGCCTGCGCGAGGCCTCGATGGTCCTCGCCAGCCTCGCGCGCGAGTACGGCTTGCCCGAGGAGGCCTTCGCCGCGCCGGCCATCCGGCTGCGGCGCGACATGGCCGCGGCGGACGAATAGACGCATCCTACGAAGCGTGATGGCGGAGGCCTGGCCAGAGCTCGCGCGCCGGCGGCTCCTCGAGGCGCGAGATCCCCGAGGAGGGTGGGGCTATCGGGTCGGCGCGGAGCCCTCGAGCGAACCGACCGCCCTGGCCGGTCTCGCGCTCCTCGCGACCGCCGACCCCGCGCGCGCGGAGGACGACGAGCTGCGCGCGGCGGCTCGCGCGGCAGCCTCGTGGCTCGGCGCGCGGCAACGTCCCGACGGTGCGGTGAGCCTGTCGGCGAGCCTGGTAGAGCCCGGCTGGGCCACGGCGCACGCCTTGCTCCTCTGGGCCGCGGTCGGCGACGTCGGACAAGTGGGCGACGCGCCGAAGCGCGCGCTGGCCTGGCTGGTCGCCCAGCGTGGCAAGACCTATCCCCGAGACACCGAGAACCCGCTGGCCCACGACGCCACGATTCCCGGCTGGGGCTTCGTGGCCGAGACGCATAGCTGGGTGGAACCGACCGCGCTCGCGCTCCTCGCGCTGCGGCGCCACGGGCTCGCGGGGCACGCGCGCGCGGCCGACGCCTTGCGGCTGCTCAGGGACCGCGCGCTCCCCACGGGGGGTTGGAACTACGGCAACGTCTCCGTCTTCGGCACCACCCTGCGCGCCGCGCCGGGGCACACGGGGCAGGCGCTGCTCGCGCTGTCGGGGCTCGAGGGGCGCGAAGGACTCGAGCCCGACGGGGAGCGGGCACGCGGAGCCGTGGTCTTCCTGCAACGCGCGCTCCCCGAGGTTCGCACGGGCGTGTCCGTCGGCTGGGGCGTGCTCGGCCTCCGCGCGTGGAACGCTTCTTCCGCGTCTGCCGCGGCGTGGCTCTCGGCGGCCTGGGAGCGGGCGAGCCGCCGGCCCGTGGCGCCCGCGAGCCTCGCGCTGCTGCTTCTCGCGGGGGCTCCGCGCGGGGTGGAGCTCCTCGGCGGTCGTTCCCCGCGTGCACCGGAGGCCTCGCATGGGCCCGGCTGAGCGAGATCGCCCCGCGGACGAGCCCGCTCCGTCGCCCGAGCGGCCGCCCCTCCTCTCGCGCCGCGCCTGGCTCCTGCTCGGCGCGAACGTGCTCGTCGGCGGGGGTTACGCCGCGAAGCTCCTCTGGGACCGCCACGAGCGGGGCCGGCGGGCCGAGGTCTTCGTGGGCCGCGTCCCGAGCTACACCGGTCCCATCGCCGACACGCTCCTCCGGGGGCTGGCGAGCCTTGGCGTGGGCGCGCAGGCGGTGCGCGGGCGCACGGTGCTCCTCAAGCCCAATCTCGTCGAGCCGAACCGTTCCGCCCCGCACGTCAACACGCACCCGCTCGTCGTGCAGGCCGCGGCCGAGGTCTTCCGCCGGCTGGGCGCGCGCGAGGTGTGGGTGGCCGAGGGCCCGGGCCACATGCGCGACACCGAGCTGGTCCTCGAGGAGTCGGGGCTCGGGCCGCTCCTCGAGGCGGAGCGCCTGCCCTTTTACGATCTGAACCACGAGGACACCGCGCCGGTGCCGAACGCGCTCGGGCTCACGGGCCTCTCGCAGCTCCACCTGCCGCGCGTCCTCGCCCGCGCCGACCTCGTCGTCTCGCTGGCCAAGATGAAGACGCACCACTGGGCGGGGCTCACCCTCTCGATGAAGAACCTCTTCGGCGTGGTCCCCGGCGTGGCCTACGGCTGGCCCAAGAACGTGCTGCACCAGCGCGGCATCGGCTCGTCGATCCTGGACCTCACGGCGACGGTGCGCCCGCACCTCGCCATCGTGGACGGCATCGTGGGGATGGAGGGGGACGGGCCGATCATGGGGACCCCCAAGGCCGCGGGGCTGCTCGTGGTCGGTCGGAACCCGGTGGCGGTGGACGCGACCTGCGCGCGCCTGATGGGCTTCGAGCCGCGCCGCGTGCCGTACCTGGCGGCCGCGGCGGGCAAGCTCGGTCCCGTCCGCGAGGGGAACATCGCGCAGCGCGGGGAGTCGATCGCGCCGCTCGTCACGCCGTTCACGATCGTGGACCACCCGAGCCTGCGCCACCTGCGGGGATGAGCGCCGAGGGGGCGCGCGCCGTTCAGCGGCGCTTCACCCGCCAGAGGTTCAGCGCGGCGCTCGACGGCACACGCTCGAGGCAGCTCGCGCTCTGCGGGTCCACGTACATGCCGCGGCGCTCGACGAAGAAGGTCGCCCCGATGCGCCGCGCGAGCGGGCAGACCTCTCCGCGGTTGAAGAAGCCGAGGTACTCGGTGCGGATCGCCGGGGCGAAGAAGACGAGCTCGGAGGAGGGAACGAGGCGCAGGTCGGGGCGCACGAGCAGGAGCTCGTACTGCGCGTCGAACTCGGTGAGCACGAGCGCGTCGCGCGGAACGGGCGCGAGGTCCCCCGCGAGGTGGCGGAGCCGCACGTACTCCTTCAGGCCGATCACGCTCGCGCCCCCGAACGCGACGACGTAGAGCAAGGTCAGCACGGGCCAGAGCGACCGACCCTTCGCCGGCGGAACCGCGCCTGTCTCGGCCTGGGCCTGGGCCTGGGCCTGGGCCTCGGGCTGCGCTGGGGCGCCTCTCCTCGGGAGCCTCGCCTTCCAGGCGGCGGCGAGCCGCCCTAGTGGTTCGCGCAGCAGGCCGACCACCTCCGCCCCGTAGCTCACGACGAGCAAGGGGAGCGCCACGTCGAGCAGGTAGCGCACGTAGCGCACGGAAGGGACGAGAAAGAGCAGGAGCAGCCAGCGTTCGGCGGGGACCTTCTCGCGGCGCGCGAGCCACGGGTAGAGCACGAGGGCCAGCCCGAGGAAGAAGCCGTAGAAGCGCAGGTGGGTCCAGAACGAGGTGAACTCGCCGATCTTGATCTCGAACTGGGAGCGCAGGCCGTCGGAGCGGATGAGGGCGAGCTGCATGCTGAAGAAGGCCCCGGACTGCACGAGCGCCCCACCGAGCGTCGCGGCGGCCACGCCGAGCGCGAAGCGGCGGTCGCCGCGCCACAGGCCGACGAGCGCCACGGGGACGGTGTAGATCCACGCCAGGTAGGGATAGAGGGCCGTGAGCGCCGCGGCCGAGAGGAGTCCCCGGAGCCACCCCCGCGTGCCGACGGTGTAGAGGAGAAAGAGCGTGCCGAAGCCGAAGGGGCGGGCCAGCGACAGGCGCATCAGGCTGTTCGTCAGGCAGAGCAGGACCAGGCCGAGCACGAGGAGAAATCCGCGGCCGTCGCGCGAGGCCTCGGCGAGGCGACCGCGCCGGATGACCAGCGCCACGAACGCGACCATGAAGAGCAGCGAAAGCAACTTCATCAGGACGAACGGCGCGAGGAGCGGCGGGAGCGCGAGGGCCGAGAGGCCGCGCGCCACGAGCCGCAAAAGATGATCGTAGCCCCACCAGGGGTCGTAGCCGCCGTGGAGCGCGAAGACCGAGTGGGGATAGACGCTCCCCCAGTCGCGGTGCGGCCCGAAGGCCAGCCCCACGTGCCGGAGGCCGTCGTCGGGGGGAAAGGTGAGCAGCGCGACGAAGCCCACCGTCACGAGCAAGGCGACCCACAGCGCTTTGGAGTAGTCGTGCACGGGCGTTCGCGTGAGGCCTTCTTGAGTGGCAGCGCACCTTAGTGCGAGAGTCGGCCGTGGCCAAGCCTCGTCGACCCGCACGACGCCTCGCCCGGGCGCTGACCCTGCTCGGCGTGCTCGCGCTGGGCGGGGCGCTCCGGTTCGCGCCACTTCCGGCCTCGCGCGACGCCGGCCACTGGGTCTTCACCGACGGGGACTCGTACTACCACCTTCGTCGCGTCGAGCAAACGATCCAGGCCCGGGGGCGCGTGCCGATGTTCGACCCCGAGCTCTCGTACCCCGAGGGCCAGAAGCTCCAGTGGCACGGCGGCTACGACCTGCTCGTGGCGGGGGCCGTGGTGGTCGCGTGCGGCACCACCCCCACGCGTCCCTGCCTGGAGAGCGTGGCAATCCTCTCCACGCCGCTCCTCGGGCTGGCGGCGCTCCTCTGCCTCTTCGCGCTCGGTCGCGCGATCGGAGGCCCGCGGCTCGGCCTCCTCGGGGCCGCCCTCTTTGCCGTCTATCCCTTCGCCGCCGGCAGCGCGGCCCTCGGGCACGTGGACCACCACGTGCTCGAGCCCCTCTTCGTGGCCACCTGGCTCGCGCTCCTCGTGCGAGGCCGCCCGCTCGCCGCCGGCCTCGTGGCGGGGCTCTCCCTGGCCTGCTTCCCCACGGCGCCCTGGCCCGCCGCGGTGACTCTCGCCGCGCTGCTCGGGCTGCGCGTCGTCGAAGGCGCCGCGTCCCGCGTCCGTCCGCTCCCCTTCGCCCTCGCGCTCCTCGCCGTGGCCTGGCCCGTGGTGCACACCGGCGCCTTCGCCGAGACCTACGAGCCGAGCGCGGTGAGCCGCCTGCACCTCGTGGCCTTCGCCTGCGCCGCGGCCGCCGCCCTCTGGGTGGAGCTCGTGCTCCGTGCGGTCCGCCTTCCGCGCC
>JADLHG010000013.1 GCA_020848905.1 Deltaproteobacteria bacterium | reverse complement strand
CGCGCGTTGACAAGCTCCGTCGGCCGCACCCAAGATCAGCCATCGCGTCCCCTCGAGCTCCATACGCCTCGGCCCTGCTCCTCCTCGCCCTCTGCGCGCTCCCTGCGTGCGGCAAGCGCGACGAGCGCGTCGACCTCACCGAGTGGATCTGGATCGACCCCGGCCCGGCGGTGGTTCGCCTGCCCGGCCCCAAGGCCTCCGTGCGCGTCCTGGTGCGCAACCTGCGCGAGCAGCCGCTGCACCACCTGCGGCTCGCGGTGGAGAGCCCCGCGTGCGAGGCGGTAGTCCATCCCGCGGCCCTCCCCCTCCTCGGCCCCGGGGACCGCACGACCTTCGCGCTGGAGCTCACGCGACGCCCGAAGCTCGCGGAGCCCCGCTACCCCTTCGAGCTCACGCTTCGCGCCGACGAGCTCCCGGTGGCGGCAGGGCTGGACCTCTCGGTGGACCTCACGCAGGCCAAGGACGAGGGCTGGATCGAGGTCGGCCAGGTGAAGATCGTCAACCGCTCCGGGGCCAAGTCGGTCCCGTACCTGCTGGCCGCGCTCCCGCTGGCGGTACTCGCGGGCTGGCTCCTCTATCGCGTGACGCGGCGCCGCCGGGAACGGAAGCCGCGCTAGCACCACGCGCGATCGAAGGGCCCCGCGCCTCATTGCGCCAGCATCTCGAGGAAGGCCTCGACGCGGTTCTGCAGCACCCCGGAGTCCTCCTCGCTGTATTCGGTGTAGACGTTGAGCAGGGGCAAGGCCGCCCCCTTCAAGGCCGCCGCCACCGTCGGCAGCTCCAGGTCGTAGAGCTGGCAGAGGTGGAGCGTGTGGTGCACGACCCCCCGCGCGGCGCTCTGCCGGGCGAGCTCGAGGAGCCGCGTGATCCGGTCGTCGCTCGAGACGAAGCAGGGGCAGGTGCAGGGGAGCAGGGTGCGCTCGGCCGCCGCGCGCAGCAGCCCGTCCACCGTCCCCTCGTCCGTCACCGTCGGATGGTAGAGCCGCTCGGTCCCCGAGCAGAGCTCGTCGGCGATCACCACCGCCCCCGCCTCCTCGACGACGTGCAGGAGCTGAAAGTCGGGGAAGTAGATCGGCGAGCCGGTGAGCAAGACGCGCGTGGGCTCGGCACCGCCTGCGGGGTGCGCGCTCCGCGCCTCGAGCTCGGCCAGGAGCGCCTCCACCTTCTGCACCCACCACGCCACGTCGGCGAGGAAGCTCGCCTGCATCACGAGGAAGGTGTCCCGGCCCGAGAGGGCGTGCGGGTCCTTCCACCTGAGCGCGTTCAGGCGCCGCACGAGCGCGCTCCGCCGGTTGTACTGCGCGACCGCATCGCGTAGCGGCCCGCGCTTCAGCTTTCGCCCGGTGAGCCCCTCCACCTCGCGCACCAGCTCCCGGATCCGCTCGACCCAGAGCGCGCGAACGCGTCGGTCGCGCTTGCCCTGCGGCAGCTCGAGGGGCACGACCCGTCGCCCTCCGAGGAGCCCCGCGAGCTTCTTGCGCCCGTCGCACGAGGTGGGCACGACCAGGAGCTTGGCCAGCCGGTAGAGCGGCATCCCCGCCACGTGGGCCCCCACGACCGACTTGATCTCGGGGCAGACGTCCACCGGCAGGCGCCGCGCGCCCACCTCCATGGCCTGCTGCTGGCCGAGGTCGAGCCGGAGCGGCACCGCCCCCGCGGCGACGATCAGCTCCTCCGGCACGAAGTTGCAGAGGAGCCCGACGACCGGCCGGTCGCCGCGCTCGAGCTCCTCGACCCGCCAGCCCTCGCGAAAGAGGCTCTCGAACGGCTCGAGCGCCCGCGGCCTGCCCGGTTGCCGGCCGAGCCGGTCGAGCGCCCGCAGCACCGCGGCGTGGTAGGCCGCCTCGAGGCCGTCGTCCTGGCAGGGCGCGATCGTCCCCCCGTAGCGACCGCAGCTCCCGCACGCGGCCTGGCGCGAGTCCTCCATCAGGAGCTCACCACCTTCCGCCCCGCGAAGGTGAACTCGAGGCAGCCCGGCTCGGGGCAGGCCTCGACGCAGCGCAGGCACATCACGCACTCGCAGGCGGCCACGGAGCCCGTATCGGGCCGCTCCTCGACGGTCAGGTTGTCCACCGGGCAGACCCGCGAGCAGGCTCCGCACTGCGTGCACTTCTCGGCCACCTTGAAGAGCCCCACGAGGCCGTAGCGGTTGAAAGGCGCGGTGAGCCCGCCGATCGGGCAGATGCGGCAGTAAAGCCGTCGCACGAAGAAGCCGAGGAAGAAGAGCGCGAGCGCCGAGAGGCCGAGCACGGTGAGCGTGGCCTGGATCGGGTTCGCGAAGTTGGTCCAGCAGACCTGCGCGCCGGTGAGGAGCGGCGAGGCGTAGCGCCCCAGACAGACCTGGCAGAAGGGCAGGAACAGATCCGGCCGGGAGCCGGCCAGCGCGGGGACCGCGGCCAGGATCGAGACCAGGAGGCTCGCCCCGAGCAGCGCGTACTTGGTCACCACGAGCCCGTCGCGCCAGCGCCTCGAGACGCGGAGGTGGTCGAGGCCCACAAGCTTGCGCAGCCCGATCAAGAGATCGCTCAGAAAGCCGAAGGGACAGACCCACCCGCACCAGAGGCGCCCACCGACGAACATGAGACTCAGGAGCAGGAGGAGCTGCGGCACGAGGTACGAAAAGGGGGTCAGCCAGCTCAGGTGCTCCGAGACGAAGGCCAGGCTGCAGGCGGCGAAGAAGCCCTTGTGCTGGTAGGTGCAGGAGGTCGCCGGGAGGTAGGCGTCCACCCGCACCTTCTCCCGCTCGACGAGCCGCACCCCTTTGCCCCGCTCGAACTTGCCGGAGAAGCCGGTCTCGTCGACGAACTCGCCGCGCCCGAGCTCGAGAACCTGCCCGACGGCGAACCCACCGTAGACGACGAACGCGAAGCAGAGGACCTGCACCGCGCGCCGGACGAGACTGATACGTCGCACGCAAGGTCAGTATACACGGGGCGTAAGCGCAGGGCCCGGAGAGACTCCGGGGTCTCGCAGTCGCGGCGCCCTTCTCCCGCTTCGTTATCAATCGACACGGGAAGACGCTGCGCTACACTGCCTGCGCATGCGGAACGCCTACATCGCCAACCAGAAGTCCGCCCACGGTCGCAAGGCCCTGGCCGTCCTGCCGATCCATTACCCAAAGGAGCTCCTCACGGCGCTCGACATCCTGGCCGTGGAGCTCTGGGGCCCGCCCGGCCCTCCGCGCGGACCCGACGCGGGACGGGTGCAGACGTACGTCTGCTCCATCGTGCGCAACGCCCTGGCCTTCATGGCCGCGGGCGGGGCCGACGCCGCCGACGGAGTGCTCTTCCCGCACACCTGCGATTCGATCCAGGGGCTGGCCACGGTCGCCCCCGACATGGGTGGCTGGACCAAGCCCGCGTTCACCTTCCAGCACCCGAAGGGCTCTTCGCGCCCGAGCGCGCGCACCTTCGTCGCGGCGGAGCTCCGGTCGCTGGCCGAGGAGCTCGCCGCTTTCGCCGGCCGCTCGCTCGAACCGGAGCGGTTGTGGGCGGCTCTCCGGCTGCACCGCGAGATCGACCGCCTGCGCGCCGAGCTGCTCGACGGCCGCACCCGCCTGCCGATGACCGACCCCGAGCTCTACCGCCTCCTCCGGCGCGGCGAGTTCCTCTGGCCCGAGGAGCACCTCGCCGAGCTCCGCACCGCGCGCGACGCGCTCGGTGACGACGCGGCCCAGAGCGGCGTGCCGGTGATGATCACGGGCTACGTCCCCGAGCCGCTCTCGCTCCTCGAGGCGCTGAACGACGCCGGGGCCTACGTCTGCGGCGACGACTACGCCGCCGTCGGTCGCCGCGTGCAGCGCGCGCTCCTCGGTACCGCCGGAGACCCGCTGGCCGAGCTCTCGCGCCAGTACTTCCTCGCCTCCCCCTGCTCCACGCGGTCGGCCGACCAGTCGGCGCGCCTGCGCTACCTGACCGACCTCTTCGACCGCAGCGGCGCCCGCGGGGTGATCGTGCACGTCCTCAAGTTCTGCGAGCCGGAGCTCTTCGACATCCCGGCCATCCGGCGCACCTTCGCCGCCCGGAAGGTGCCCGTGCTGGTCGTCGAAGGCGAGCTCGAGCCGGAGATCTCGGGGCAGCTCGTCACGCGGCTCGAAGCCTTCGTGGAGCTCCTCGGCCAGACCCGGAGGGCCGCATGATCACCCGTCGCCGCCTGGAGTACGAGCTCGTGAAGCACGTCGTGGGGCCCGCCACCCTGCGCTTCGACACGCTCCGAGGAGAGCTCAAGCGACGCAAGAAGAAGCCGCGCCCGGACAGCCCCTTCGGCCCGCCCCTCGAGGCGGCGCACAAGCTGAAGGAGCTGATGAGCCTGCACTACCTCGCCGGGCGCTACGCCGACGGCGCGGTGCCGGTGGCCTGGGTCACGAGCGGCTTCCCCGTCGAGTTCCTCCGCCCCTTCGGCTTCCACGCCGTCTACCCCGAGAACCACGCCGCGCTCTGCAGCGCGCAGAAGCAGGTCCCCGAGCTCGCCAGCGCCGCCGAGGCGGAGGGCTACGCGACGGACCTCTGCAGCTACGCCCGCTGCGACCTCGGGAGCGCGTTCACGGGGAAGACCCCCGTCGGGCGCTTGCCCAAGCCGGACCTCCTCTGCTGCTGCACCAACATCTGCCAGACCCTCCTCTACTGGTACCGGGCGCTCGCGACGCACTTCAACGTACCGCTCGTGCTGATCGACCCGCCCTTCGTCTACGGCAAGGCCAAGCCGCACCACCATCAGTACATCCTCGACCAGATGGAGGAGCTGCTGGCCGAAGCGGCGCGCGTGTCGAGAAAGCAGGTCTCGCTGGCCGAGCTGGTGGAGGTGATGCACCTCGCCCGCGAGGGGACGGCCCTGTGGGGGGAGTGCCTCGACGCCAGCCGCAACCGCCCCGCCCCGTGGACCGGCTTCGACGGCTTCGTGCATATCGGCCCCATCGTCGCGCTGCGCGGGACGAAGGAGTGCAACGCCTACTACCGCCTCCTGCGCGACGAGCTCCACGATCGCGTGAAGAAGGGGATCGGCGGCATCAAGAACGAACGTCACCGCCTGATGTGGGACAACCTGCCGATCTGGTACGGGCTGCGCGAGCTCTCGACCCTGCTCGCGGAGCGCGGCTTCAACTTCGTCTGCACGAGCTACACGAACGCCTGGGCCGAAGGAGGCGCGCTGGTGGATCCCAGCCAGCCGATGGCCTCCATGGCCCGGGCCTACAGCCACGTGCTGCTCAACCAGGACCTGAAGAACCGGCTCTCCGTGCTGGAGCGCCTCGCCCGGACCTACGAGGTGGAGGGCGCGGTGCTGCACAGCGACCGCTCGTGCAAGCCCTACTCCGTCGGACAGATCGACCTCAAGGATCGGCTGCAGAAGGCGCTCGGGATCCGGGTGCTGCTCTTCGAGGCCGACCACGCCGACCCGCGCGCCTACGCCAAGGAGCCGGCGGAGAACCGGCTGACCGCCTTTCTGGAGAGCTTCGCGTGAGCCGTCCCGTAGCCATCGGTATCGACGTCGGAAGCACCACGACCAAGGGGGTGCTCCTCGGGGACGACGGGGCGTTGCTCGAGTGTGTGCTCGAGCCGACCGCCCCGCGCATCGACGAACAGAGCCGCGAGGTGGTGGCGCGCCTGAAGCAGAAGGGGGGCGAGCTTCCCGTCGGAGCCACGGGCTACGGGCGCAAGCGGGTCCCCACGGCCCGCGCCGTCACCGAGATCACCTGCCACGCGAAGGGGGCCTTCTTCCGCCTGAAGCGGCAAGGGCTCCTGGTGGACATCGGTGGGCAGGACACGAAGGTCATCCACCTGGGCGCGCAAGGGGACGTGCAGGACTTCTCGATGAACGACAAGTGCGCTGCGGGCACGGGTCGGTTTCTCGAGGTCATCCTGGGCCGCCTGAACGTGCCGCTCGCCGAGGTCTCGGCCTACGCCGCCCGCGCGCCGCGCGTGGTCTCGATCTCCAGCACGTGCACCGTCTTCGCCGAGAGCGAGGTGGTCTCGCTGATCGCGGAAGGAGAGCCCGTCGAAGGGATCGTGAAGGGCCTGCACGCCTCGCTCGCCTCGCGCGTGCGGGCCCAGGCGGGCACGCTCTCTCCCTCGGCCGAGATCTTCATGAGCGGCGGCGTGGCGCTGAACCAGGCCATGGTCGCCGCGCTCGCGCAGGCCATGGGACGCGCCATCACGGTCCTCCCCGAGCCGCAGCTCATCGGGGCCCTCGGCGCCGCGCTCTCCGTCGCCGGCTGACCCGCGGCGCTGTTCGACGACCGGACGCCCCCCTTCGAAAGACAGAGATGTCCGGGGACGGGCAGCACGGCCCGGCCGCGATATCGCGGCGCATTTCCTCGCCGACCCACGCCCGGCGCACGGCACGCGCCTTGCTCTGCCGAGCTGGACCTCGAGGAGAGCGATCCGATGAAAGCTGCCATCGCAGGACTGGCCGTGCTGTTCGGAGCGTCCGCCGCGCACGCGCGGGAGAAGCACGTGCAGGTGACCAACCAGGCCTGGATCGACAAGGTGGGGATCTCCCCCGGCTCTCACGGGCTGCGCTACGTGAAGCCCTACCTCAAGGTGCAGGTCGCGCTGCTCGACGGACCGATCGCCGAGGTCGGCTTTCGCAACCGCGAGACCGGTGAGAACCAGGGTCAGCGACCCTACCTGCGCGACTGGCACAACCAGCGCGCCACCAAGCAGTACGGCGGGGACTATTTCGGCTTCGAGCTCGGGGTCTCGAGCGACTTCCACCAGGGTAGCTTCACGGGGCCCTTCTACGTCAAGACCACGAAGGGCACCTACTACTGGGTGAAAGCGCCAGGGGGCAAGGATTTCGTCATCGACCGCACCGCCTACGACAACGCCGCGTCGCTCCGCCGCCCCGGGTCGGCCGACTGGGATCCCGCGACGGCCATCCCCACCCAGCGCCGCGACGGCTTCGGCGGGTACTACAACCCGTTCCAGCTACGGTAGAGTACGGGCCTGCCGCTGGCGGCAAAGGAGGCTCTTCCATGTCCCGCTTCGCGCGGCGCCTCGGCGCCCTGGTCGCCTTCACCCTCGCTGCCGGCTGCGGTAGCTCCAGCACCACGCCCTCCGCCGACGGCCGCGTGACCGGCGACGCGCCGCACGCGCGCGCCGACGCGGGACTGAACGTGGCCGAGAAGGAGGCCGCCGAGCGCTTCTACGGCGGCCTGGTGGACGCCATCTGCGAGAACATCCTGCGCTGCTGCAACGCCGACGAGCTAACCTACGTCTACAAGAAGAACGTCTCCGACCTGGCCACCTGCAAGGCGCGGATCGGCCTCAGCTACGTCAGCTCCCGGTACAGTCTGGGTCGCCTCGCCGCGGTGGGGCGGCTCAAGGTCCAGCCGGACAAGGCCGAGGCCTGCCTGAGCGGGCTGAAGACAGCCACCTGCGCGACGCCGACGACCTCCAGCTCCTCGACCCCGCTGCCGCCCCTGCCCAAGGCCTGCGAGACGCGCCAGGCCTTCAAGGGCCTCGTTGCGCTCGGCGAACCCTGCACCTCGCCCAACGAGTGTGCCGCCGACGCCCGCTGCTCCTCGAGCCTGGGGGCCGGTGTCTGCATCCCGCTCTTCAAGGATGGGGAGCCCTGCGGCTTCTCCTCCGAGTGCCTCGACGAGCTGACCTGCACCAACGGGAAGACCGGGCCGATGGTCTGCCGGCCTCCCGCCAAGGAGGGTCAGTCCTGCGCGGAGGTCGGGTGCGACCCGGACGACCCCGCGATCTTCTGCGAATCGCAGCTCACGAGCACCGACAGCCCGGCCTGCGTGAAGCGGCGCGCCGTGGGCGGGAACTGCAAGGGGTCCTCGCACTGCGAGCCGGGGCTCTACTGCGACCTCACCGACCCCAAGGCCGGGCGCTGCGTCGAGAAGGGAAAGCTCGGCGGCCCCTGCCTCACCAAGGACAGCGCGCAGTGCGAGGCGGGGCTCTATTGCGATGCCCGCACGGATCCGACCAAGCCCGTCTGCGCGGCCAAGAAGAAGGAAAACGACCCCTGTGCCGGCTATACGGAGTGCCTTTCCGGCTCCTGCCAGGCGCCGGCCGCCGGGGGGGCCAACGTCTGCACCGGAAAGCCGGTACCGCCGGCGCCGATCTGCGACGGCAAGTAAACCGGGTCGCCTCGCCCGCGAGCCATCTCGCGGGGCTTCCTCGCGCGCTCCGGTGCTCGACGCGTCCGCACGAGGAGCGCCGCGAGCAGCGCCAGCATCCAGCTCGTCCGCCCGCCATCGTCCGCGGACGCGGCTAGCCGACAGGCGCACCCGCCCGTGTCGAAGGGCGGAGGCACGACCGCCGCCGTCGCCGCGTCCGACGGCCCCGCGTCTCGCCGCGCCGCCGAGCCGAGATCCCGCGGACCCGCGCTCCGCGCGTCCGTCGGCGCGTTCGGTCCGAGAACCTGCGCGATGAGCTCCACCTTCGCCCCCCCGGAGCCGCGATTGAAGGGGAGCACGAAGTAGCTCGCGCCCGGCACGAGCGGCGCGTCGGCATCGTCCACGCTGAGCGTCACTCCGGTCGCTCCCGGCGTCAGGGTTCGCACCAGCTCGAGCGGCGGCAGCGTCCCCCGGTAGAGCACGGGCCCCGCCCGCCGCAACCAGAAGCCGCAGGTCCCCGCCGGCCGCAGCACCACCCGCAGCGCCGGCGCGTCGCGCGGCACGTCGATCCGGTACTGCGCGAGGCCCGGCACCTCGGCAAACGACGACGGGAGGACCGACCGACCCGGGAGCTCGGTAGTCTGGATACTGTCGAGCGGCAGCGGCAGCACGCGCGAGCAGCCCTCGCCGAAGCCGCGGGCCTGGAGCGCCGCCTCGAGCAGGGGCGCCGCGCGCGGAGCCTCCCGGCCTACGAGGCCCTTGAGGAGCATCGTGGCGTCCACGAAGCCCGCGTGCTTCGGTAGCGAGACCATGAAGAGGTAGAGCGCGTCGTCGAGATCGCGCGGTCCCTTGAGCCGGACGCGCACCTCCCAGGCCGCCTGCATGAGCCCCAGCGCCCCGATGTGCGACTCGAGCGCGCGGTGGCTGGAGCAGGTGGCCGACCCGGCGAGCGAACGGTAGAACGGCTTATCTCCCGCGGCGTACTCGGCGATGTTCGGGTCGCCCGTGAAGATCGCCGCCCACAGGTCGGCGAAGCCCTCGTTCAGCGCCAGCGGATCTCCGTTGTAGCCGAGGGCGTCGATGGTGGGCTGGAGGTGCGAGGTGACGTCCACGACGCCGTGCGTGTACTCGTGGAAGATCACGTCGGCGTCGTAGGCCTTGTCCCGCGCGTCGCTCTGCATCAGCACGACATCTCGCTCGCCGTCCTGGTCCAGGTCCCCGTAATACGAGGACCCCGCGGCGGGACCTTTGGCGGTCTCCTCGTGCATGTTCACGAAGACGCCGAGCGGCAGGTCGCCGTCCCCGCGGCGAAAGCCGAACCGCTCCCCGAGCCACCGCCGGTAGCGGTCTACCTGGTAGTAGGCCTGCACCTCGGCGAAGGGGTCCTCGTAGCTCGGCTCCGTGGGGGAATACAGGAAGTCGCCGTTCGCGTCCGGCCGCGCGAAGCGGCTGCAGGAGAGGGCGCCGCCGAGGAGGCGCTTGCAGCTCGCCACGTCGGCGTAGCGACCGGAGAGACCACCCCCCTCCACCAGGCCGGGGAGCTCCACCTCGGCCAGGGCGCCGACCACCGGGTTCGTCGAGTAGACCTTGCCCCGCGCGCCCACCCAGCCCGGCTCCGCGCGGAGAGGCTGCCCGTCGTCACCCACCACCACGCGAGGCGAGCCGAGGGGCGAGCCGGGGACGAGGTCGAGGGCCCAGGCCCAGCGCGGCAGCCCCGGACCCGCCAGCACCCCGAGCTCCGCCGGTCGCCGCAGCCTCGCACCGGGAAGGCGCCGCAGCGCCTCGCCCTCGACGCGGCGCGTGCTCTCCGTCGGGGCGGGGCCGAGCGCGGTAAGCGGGACGAGCGAGCCGCTCACCGCGACCACCTGCCCGTCCAGCACGAGCACGCTCACCTCGGTATCGTGTACCGGATGGCCGTCCACGATCTGCGCAAAGCGCACCACCGCCCCTCGGGGCACCGGCGTGACGCGCTCCAGCCGCAGCGTCGCGTGGGGCTCGCCGAGCTCGCGTCGAAGAGAGAGCGCCGCGCGGGTCGCGCCTTCGACCGCCAAGGGTGCCGGCAGCTTCAAGCCCGTGACCGTGCGGGCCGCCGCGAGAGGGGAGTGAAGGAAGACGACCACGGCGAGGGAGGCGATCCACGAGACCGACCGAGCCGCAGCACTGCCTCTCGAAGTCACCTCCCGATCATATCACGCCGGCGCTCCGGGCCGTCGTCGGCGCGGGGCCCTCAGGCCGGATCGAGCAGCATCAGCGAAACCAGAGCGCTCCAGATGTAGTTCGGGTGCGAGGAGTTCTCTGCCGCCGGGTCGTCGGGGTGATAGAGCTCCATGAGCTGGTGCCGCAGCGAGAGCTGCTTCTTGACGCAGGCCACGGTCTTGTCCCGGAGCTCCCGGGCCAGCTCCGTGCGACCGGCCTCTCTGAGCGGGCGCAGAAAGAGGTATTGCCACTGCAGCCAGACCGGCCCGTCCCACCGGCTCGTCCCCGCCACGGTCGAATACGACGGATCCGCGGCCGACAGACTGGGCACGCCGCAGGCCCGCCAGAAGCGCTTCGGGTCGGTCAGCTTTCGGAGCAGCGCGTCGAGGCGGTCCGGCGGCACGATCCCCGCCCAGAGCGGCAGAAACCCCCACTGCTCCTCGCGCTTGAGGTCGTTCTCCTTGGCGAAGGTGAAGGTCTCGGTCTCCCGCTTCACGTTGTAGTAGAAGCCCGTCTCCGCGTCCCACATCACCTCGTTCACCCGCTTCGCGCGCTGGCGAGCGACCTCTTCCCACCGCAGAGCCTCCGCCGCACGTCCGAGCGCCGTGGCCATGGCCGCCAGGGACTTCTCCTCGCGCACCAGCATGGAGTTCAGGGCCACGCTCTCCACGGCATCCGGAGGCGCGACCTCTTTCCATACGATGTCGGTGGAGTCCGGCACCGGTTCGATCTGGGTCCAGCCCCCCCATTCGGCGAGGCCATCGCGGTCCGTATCCCGCTCGCGCTCCCAGAAGGCGTGCACGCGCGCGCCGGCCTCGTACGCCTCGCGCAGAAAGACGGGATCCTTCGTTATGCGGTAAACTTCTATAGCCGTATAGGCGAGCAGGGGTGCCGAAGCGGTCCGCAGCATCGTGACGGTGCTCTTCGGTCCGATGTTGTAGGGCAGGTATCCGTCCGGCTCTACCCGACGGAGAAAGACGCGCAGGGAATCCATAGCCAGGGTCGGCATCGCGTGCGCGAGCAGGATCAGGGATAGCCCCTCCTGGATATGCTGCCCGATGCGCGAGAAGTAGAAGAGTGGCTCGCGCGAGAAGAGGAAATACGGGGTCTCCAGCTTCCCCTCGGGAGGCATGACGAGCTGGTCCACGAGCGCCAGCCCGGCCCGATAGACCAGCCGGTCCTCGCGGCCTCTCCCGCGCAGCTCGGGCCAGGCGGCCAGCCGACGCTGCCCCTCCTCGAAGAGGGGGACGAGCTCCTGCCGTGCGACCGTGCCGAGCTCCGCCGTCAGGGCCTCGCCCTCCCCTGCGCCGTGGACGCCTCGGAGCACGCGCACCAGCGCTTCCTTTCGCGGCGGCAGCGCGACGGAGGTGCGTCCGACGACGACGGCCGCCTCGGAGGGAACGGCAGCCGCGGCAGCCAGCCGGCCCAGATCCTCGGAGAGCGAGCCGCCACAGGCCTCGGCTCCCGCGTAGCTCACCTCGACCGGAGACGGACTACCGTCGACCCGCAGCTCGTCGACGAAGGCCTCCAGAAACGACCCCGGGGCCGTGATCCGCGTGAGCGCGTCCACCGCCGAGGGGTGCGCGAAGCGAAGCGCGGGCCCCGCGACCTGAAGCTGCCGGTACGGTCCGCCGCAGCGGCGCACCCAGGGTAGGAGCTCGACGGTCCGGGACCCCTCGCCCGTGTTTCGCAGCACCACGTCGAGCCGCGCCACGCGCGAGGAGACCACGGCGAAACGCAGCTCGAGATCGAGCCCGGGGCCCAACCGGACCTGCGCCACGGCTCCGTCGCTCGCGAGGTAGCGAAGGCGCGTCTCGGCGTCCTTCGGGACGAGGAGGCGACCTCCTTCGCGCGCGGCGACTCCCCACGTCCCGCCCTGGTCGCTCTCGAAGGCCAGGGCGCCCGAGGCCTCGCGCACCAGGGCGTAACCCTCGTCGGGGAGGTAGCTGCTCCGCGGCCGGGCGGCGGCGAAGGTCAGGTAGACCGGATCGTCGAGCGTCGCGTCGAGCGAGGCCCCGAGCTCGAGCGGCGCCACCGGGGGCCCATCGGACCCGTCTGCCGTGCACCCCTGGCACAGGGCCAGCGCGAGCGGAAGCGCCAGGTGCGCGCGAACGCGCCGCAGCAGGTCAGAGCCCGTCGGGACCATCCGTTTCTCCCTGGGCGGCGGGCCAGGCCCCCCGCCTCGCCAGTCCGCTGGGGCTACGTGTCCCCACCGCGCCGTCGCAGGCTACCGTAACATCAACCGCGAGCCGGTGGCACGGTGCGTGCTTCGGCTGCATACCGGTGGTTGGGAGGCAGCGTCACATGGGCCGGTCGACACGTCGCACCCCCGCTCTCGCCGTCGCCCTCGTGGTCGGCTTGCCGGCCCTCGCCGGCGCCAAGCAGCCCGATCATCTGGCCCAGCAGGCGGGACGCCCCGTGCTGCAGGTGCAGCCGAAGGTCCGCGCGCCGCTCGGGGCCGCGTTCGGTCTGGCGAACCCGATCCTGACCTATCGCGCGGACTACGCCACACGACAACCCGCCGCGCGCCTCGAGGCGCCCTTCGCGCTCGCTTTCTGGGACGGCCCCTCCACGGTGGGAGCCATCTGCTCGGCGCTCGCGGGGATGAAGCAGGCGCTCGCCTTCGGGGCGCCGCTCGACGCCGGCGGGCACTTCCCCGTGCACCACACGGTCCAGCTCGCCCTCCCCGCGACGGCAGACGGCGGCCTCTGTCGCCTGAACGTCACCGTCGGCCCGACCCCGAAGCTCCTCGGGGGCCTCTTCCCCGACCACTTCGAGGTGCGCACCTGGCTCAACGTGGCCGCCCCCGGCCTCGCGCGAGGGACGATGGAGATCGCCGGCCCCACGATCAGCGGACGTCTGACCGGCGTCGCGTTCCAGGAGCACGTGGGCGGCATGATGGACCTCGTGCGGCAGCGCCTCGAGGCTTCGGGCCTCAAGGGGACGCGCCTCGACACCCTCCTCGGACAGAGCGTCGAGCTCTCGCCGCAGGGCTCCGCGAAGTCCACCGTCCGCCTCCACTGATCCGGTCCTCGCCCCTTGCTCCCTCCCCCTCGAGGCGGTTACAACTCCGCTCGCCGGGGCACCTCTTCCCCCCCGGCGCCGAGCGAGTCCTCCACCTCATGAGCTTCCTCCGCCGCGCGCGCATTCCGCTCATCATCTACTTCGTCTGCCTCGCCGCCTACGCGGGCACGAGCGCCGGCTTCCTCAAGCAGCACAGCCAGGACAATCACTATGTCTACCTGGCCGACAGCTTCCTGCACGGGCAGCTCTCGCTGCGCACCGAGCCGCCGCACCAGAACGACTGGGCCCTGGTCCACGAGCTCCAGCTTCGCGACGGCCGGAAGGTCCGCGGCACTTTCTTGCAGGTGGGCGGCCACGGAGACGACTTCAAGACCACCAAGGGCCAGCGGCTCGTCATCACGCCCGACATGATCACGTCGCGGCGGCACGCGTACTACGTCTCGTTCCCCTGGTTCCCGGCCGTCCTGATGATGCCCTTCGTGGCCCTCTTCGGCATGGGCATGAACGACGTGCTCTTCACCGTGCTCCTCGCGGCGTTCAATCCGGTGCTGGTCTACTTCCTCCTCCGGCGGCTGGCGGCGCTCGGGCTCAGTCAGCGGCGCCTCTCCGAAGACCTCTGGCTGGTAGCCCTCTTCGCCTTCGGTACGGTGCACTACTTCGTCTCGGTGAGCGGCCAGGTCTGGTTCACGGCCCACGTCGTGGGGGTGGGCCTGACGGCCTGCTACGCCATCGCCGCGCTCGAGGGGAAGCACCCGGTGCTCGCCGGTCTCTGCCTCGGGCTCGGCTTCGTCACCCGCACTCCGATCCCCTTCGCCTTCCCGCTCGTCGTGGGAGAGATCCTCCGGCGCAACCTCGCGCCGACCGCCGCGGACGCGCCGGCCCCCGACCCCTGCCACCGCCCCGAGCTCGTCCCCTGGCTCCGCGCGCTTTGGCCACGCCTGCAGAAGGGGCCCGCGACGAGGCAGCTCGGTCTGGCCGCGCTTCCCGCCGTGGCCGTGGCCGGCGTGGCCGGGATCCTCAACTTCCTCCGCTTCGATCGTTTCGGCGAATTCGGCCACTACTACCTGAATGTCCGCTGGGCCGAGCGCATCCAGCGCTGGGGGCTCTTCAACTACCACTACATCCCACGCAACCTGGCCGCGCTACTCACGCTGCTGCCTCGCATCTCGGCCCAGAAGCCCTTCGTGCAGGTGAGCATGCACGGCCTCTCGCTCTTCGTGACCACCCCGATGTTCGGCTTCCTCTTCTGGCCGCGGCGCCGGAGTGGCGTGCAGCCCTGGCTCTACCTCTCCTGCCTGCTGCCGATGATCGCCCACCTCATGTATCAGCACACGGGGTGGCAGCAGTTCGGCTTCCGCTTCAGCCTCGACTACACCGTTTTCCTGGTGGCGCTCCTGGCCGTCGGCGGGTATCGTATCGGGAAGCTAGCCAAGATCTTGATCCTCTTCGGCATTGCTGTGAACACCTTCGGCGCTGTCACCTATTACCGGATGTGGGACTTCTACTGGGACGGCATGTTTCCCGTGGAGTAGCCCCCCGAGGCAACCATCCTCTAGCGAGAGGTCACATCGTGAGCACGGGCACGCATACGAACGGGATGCTCTACACGGACGGCGACACGGGATCTCTGAAGGTCCGCCGCTGGGTCCTGCGCGTGATCGGGGGCCCCGACACGGGGCTCGAGCGGCCTCTCGACGCGGGCACGATCCTGATGGGCACGCACGAGAACAACGACGTGACCCTCAAGGACAACACCGTCTCGCGCTACCACCTGGAGATCCAGGTGCGCGCGGAGGGGGTGAAGGTCACCGACCAGGACAGCACGAACGGCACCTATCTCGGCAAGACGCGGCTCGGCAGCGTGATCCTCAACGCGCGCGCGAAGCTCAAGGTGGGCGGCGAGACGGAGATCGAGATCATCCCCGCCGACGAATCGGTCGAGGTCACCCCGTTCGCACAGCACCGCCTCGGCAAGGCCTACGGGGCGAGCCCGGCGATGCACGAGGTCTTCGCGCTGCTGAATCAGGTGGCCCCGACGGACAGCACGGTGCTCCTGCTCGGCGAGACGGGGACCGGCAAGGACCTGCTCGCGGAGGCTCTGCACGAGGCCAGCCAGCGGCGGAACAAGCCCTTCGTGGTAGTGGACTGCGGCGCGCTGCCGCGCGAGCTGATGGCCGCCGAGCTCTTCGGGCACACCAAGGGAGCCTTCACCGGCGCCACCGAGGCCAAGCGCGGCCTGGCCGACGAGGCCAGCGGGGGTACGCTCTTCTTCGACGAGATCGGGGAGCTGCCACTCGACCTCCAGCCCCAGCTCCTGCGGCTGCTCGAGAAGAAGGAAGTCCGGCCGATCGGCGAGACGCGCCCTCATACGGTGGACGTACGCGTCGTGGCCGCCACGAACAAGGACCTCTCGAAGCTGGTCAAGGCGGGCAAGTTCCGCGAGGACCTCTACTTCCGCCTGGCCGTGGTGAAGGTGCTCGTCCCCCCGCTGCGCAAGCGCCTGGAGGACATCCCGGCGCTCGTGCGCCTCTTCCTCGAGCAGCTCGGCAAGGTGGACTTCGACGTCCCCGACGTGATCATGCGCCAGCTCCTCGACCACGACTGGCCGGGGAACGTGCGCGAGCTCAGGAACGTGGTGGAGCGGGGCCTCTCCCTCGCCACGGCGCGCATCGCCAGCGACGACGACGACCTCCGGGACGACGACGAGCCGCTGGCCGCCGCGAGCTCGAGCATCTCCGGCGACATGATGGACATGCCCTTCAAGGAGGCCAAGGGGCTGCTCACCGAGGCCTTCGAGCGCGAGTACCTGACGCAGCTCCTGAACCGGCACAAGGGGAACATCTCGCGCGCGGCCATCGAGGCCGGGATCGATCGCAACTACATCCACCGGCTGGTGAAGAAGTACAACCTCGACGTGCAGCGGTAGCCTTCGCACAGAGGCGACGCCGCCTGCCGGGATGGATCGCAAGCCGACTTACGGGAGCTGGATGATCCCCGGCTCCAGATTCCCCCTGGGCGCCGACCTCTGACCGAGCAGCACCGCCGCGGCGGTGGCACCGCCGGCAGCGGCGACACCGAGCGCCGTCCAGAACCACCACCGTTTGTAGACCGGGCGTCGTACCTCGCCGGCGCCGAGGCCCCGCGCCTGGACCACCAGCGGACGCTGCGGCTCGCCCACGCGGGCCAGCACCACGCCGTCCTTGCCACGCACCTCGACGTAGTACTCCACGGTGTAGGCCGACTCGTCCTCGGGGAGGAGGAAGGCGCCGGTGAGCCGGCGCGCGTCGAGGGCCAGCCGGAGCTCGGCGTAGGCCCCGCCCCCCACCCGCCGCCACCAGAGCACGCCCCCCTTCACCTGCGAGAGCCCGCGCCCCACGCGCACCACGAACTCGACGGGCCGCCCGGCCGCGGCACCTGCCGGCGCCGCGTGGTCCACCTCGACCGGGGCCCCCCGCCGGTAGTCGGGGACGAGCGTCTCCTTCACCTGCTCGAAGAACTGGCGCAGCTTGGGGGACCCGCTCGGGTCCCGCAGGATGTGCGCCGGGTCGAGCCGAAGGAGCCGCTCGAAGGCCACCTTCGCGCGGTCGGCATCGCCGAGGATGAGGTGCGACAGACCCTCGAGCTCGAGTGCGTCCGTCTTCTGGCTCGAGGTCGCCGCGGGGCTCTGCACGATGCGCGTGACGAGCTGGATCGCCGCCTCGTACTCCTGGCGCGAATACTGGCGCTTGGCCTCGGCGAGCTGCTCGTCGAGCCCACCGCCGCGCGCGAACGCCGAGGACGACACGGCGATGGCGGTGACGCACACCGCGGCGCGCAGAACGAAGGTCGTCATCGGGGCTTCTGCTGCAGCCAGAAGGCGCCCTGGGGCTCACCCCCGAGCAGCACGTCGATCACCCCGTCTCCGTCCACGTCCGCCGCGGCGACGTTCGTCCCCCCCGGGGGATCTCCCGGCCCCCCCTCGAGCTCGACGAGCGACTCGGCAAACCGACCCGTGCCGTCGTTGATCAGGATGCGTGCGCCGCCGGGCCGCGGTCGCGCCAGCACCAGATCCGGCGCGCAATCGGCGTTCAGGTCCTGCGCGAGGATGTCCTTCGCGTCCGGGATGCCGAAGGTGTCGTGCCGCTCGAAGGCGTTCGTCCGCCCGTTCTTCACCAACACCACCGTGGCGTCGTCCTGACCGAGCACGAGGTCCGTCAAGCCGTCGCGGTTGAAGTCCGCCGCGGCCACGGAAGGAGTGGGGCGCTCGGGCGCCGCGGAGAGCGTCACGGCGCGGAAAGTGGGGTTCGGCTTCCCGTCGGAGAGCAACAGCACCGGCTTCTTCCCGACGGTCCCTTGCCCCAGCACGAGATCCGGCGCGCCGTCCCCGTCGAAGAAACCCGCGGCCACCGAGGTAGGCTCGCTCAGCGTCCCGGCGGCGAGCCCGAGCGACAGCTCCTCGAAGCTGCCTCCGCCCCGGTTCAGCAGCACGGCCAGCCCCTCCGTCGGAGAGACCAGCGCCAGGTCGACGCGTCCGTCGCCATTCAGGTCCGCCGCCGCGGCCGCCGAGTACTCCTTGCCGGTGATCGGCGCCGGCGCCGCGTCGAAGGTGCCGTCCCCGCGATGCCGCCAGATGAGCGGTCCGCTGCCGCGCAGAAGCAGAATGTCCAGGTGGCACTCGCCCCCTTCGCCGGCGGCGTGCAGGTCGAAGACCAGTACGCGGTGCAGGGCCCCCGCGGCACCGAGGACGGGGAGCCCCTCGGGGTGCCTCTCGATACGCCGGTTCGCGAGCGAATAGGCCAGGCGCACGGAGCCCTCCACCGACGGGACCACGAGCTCGGTGGGCGCGAAGGGGACGGGGATCGGCGCCACCGCGCCTTGCTTGTCGTGGAGCCGCCCGGCGAGCCGGAATCGGCCCGACCCGAGCACGCCGCTGCAGCGGGACGCCCCGCCGTCGGTGGGCTGCGTCGGGCCCACGTCGAGGTCTCGCCGCTCGACCGAATTGCTCGCAAACGCGATCTTCTCGCGCAGCCACGACACCTGTCGGCCAGCGCGCTCGCCGCGAAGAAGAACCTCGAAGTCCGTACCGTACTCCTGTCCAGGGAGCACGGTGAGCGTCTGGGCCTTGCCCACGCGGTCGGCCCCCATGGCGTACCGCCTGGAGAAGAGCGACTTCGCCCCCGAGGTGAGCTGCAGGCAGAGGGCGTCCAGCTCGTCAGGCACCCGCAGGTTGAGATGCACGACCAGCTCGACGGAGGTTTCAGCGCATCCTGTCCAGAACAGACAGAAAAGGAGGCTCAGGGCGGGAGATGAACGCAGCGTCAAGGTCCGTAGGCTCCCAGTGCGTGAGCTCCGCGCGAGTCCAGGTCGAGGCGCCCAGAAAGCGTGGGGACTCTACCACAGTGGACCGTCGGGAAGGGCCCGCCGGGGGGGCCGCGCTCTTCGCGCCGGGTGTCTCGCGAAACACGAAGTGTGGTATGTTGTGTGCATACGCCAGGGTGCAGCCGTGCGGCCGAACCGCCCGAGGCTGCAGCGAGGGGGCGTGCGGCCCTCGGGCGGACGTGCTGGTGCGGGACCGCCCGTTCCAGGCTGAGGAGCCATGAGTAGCGGGATCCCCTTCGGCAACTATCGCCTGCTGCGCCGGATCGCCCGCGGAGGGATGGCCGAGGTCTTCCTCGCCGCGCAGCGGGGCCCCGAGGGCTTCGAGCGCACGGTCGCGGTGAAGCGGATCCTGCCGCACCTGGCCGACCAGACCCAGTTCGTGGACATGTTCATGGACGAGGCGCGACTGGCGGCGCGGCTCAGCCACCCGAACATCGCCCACATCTACGAGTGGGGCCGCGTCGAGGACGCGTACTTCATCGCCATGGAGTACATCGACGGCATCGACCTCTCCGCCGTGATCCTCGACACCAAGACGCTGATCCCGCTCGAGCACGCGGCGCGGGTCGCCGCCGACGTCTGCGGCGGCCTGCACTACGCGCACGCCCAGAAGGCCCCCGACGGGACCCCGCTCGGGCTCGTGCACCGCGACATCAGCCCGCAGAACATCCTCGTCTCGTTCGACGGCGTGGTGAAGGTGGTGGACTTCGGCATCGCGCAGGCCGCTTTCCACATCAACCGCACCCAGCCGGGCGTGGTGCGGGGCAAGTACACGTACATGTCCCCCGAACAGGTGGAGGGGAAGCCGCTCGACGGACGCTCGGACATCTTCTGCCTCGGGATCGTGCTCTACGAGATGTGCACGGGCGACGCGCTCTTCCCGCGCACCGACGCGCTGAAGGCCATGCGCCAGATCCGCGCCGGCCAGATCCCTCCGCCCAAGCGAGGCGACCGACCGCTGCCGCCGGGGCTCGAACGCATTCTGCGCAAGGCACTCGCCAAGAAGCCGGACGATCGCTATCGGACCGCCGGCGAGATGCAGATGGACCTGGAAGAGTACCTGCGCTCCACGACGCTCATCTCGACCTCGATCCGCCTCGGCGAATACATCACCGAGCGCTACCGCAAGTACCGCCCCGAGGTGCTCATCACGCCCCCGTCTCCGGAGCGCAAGGCGCCCGGCACGGTGCAGGTGGACTTCCCCAAGACGCCGGGGGGGACGCGCCCCGTGGCCCCGAGTCCGCCGACCCCCTCGCAGCCCTCCGCCCCCGGAGGAACGCCCTCCGACCCGCTGGCGGAGCCGTTCCATTCGAGCGACGAGCGGACTCTCGGCCCGATGGATCTGCTCCAGCCGGAGAGCGCCGAGCGCTCGGTCCCCACCCAGGTGTCGGGGGTCATTCAAGGGCGGCTTCCGCCCCGGCCCGCCACCGATCGGCCGATGCGGGTTCCGCTCGCCTCGGGACCTACGGGGATGCCGGCGCTGCCCGCGTCGGCGCTCGAGGCGATCAGCGGCTCGAGCACGGTGGTGGACGAACATCCTCCGCTCTCGCTGGACCGGGGGATGGGCCCGATCGCCGACGTCGAATCGCTCGACACGGTGGTCGAGCCGCGCGGCGAGGCCGAGACCGAGGACGGGAACCTGGAGCTGACGCTGCACCACGAACGCTCCGACCCGGCGCCGCAACCGGCCCGAGGAGTGCGCACCGGTCGCGCCCCGCGCCCCGCGCTCGAGGACGAAGAGGAGGAGGCCGAGACGCGAATGCCCGTCGCGCGCCACCTGCACTCGGCCTACACCGCGGCGCGCACCCCCGGTGCCCCGACGGAGACCCGTCGCCCCCGCGGACAGAAGGTCGCGATCATCGGCACGGCGCTCGGGGTGCTGGCGATCGGCGGCGTCCTCGCCGGGTACTGGCTCGCGGCCCCCTCGGAGCCGGCGCCGACCGCGGGCGGCACGGCGGACACGGGACCCAAGGCCTCGAGCGGGCCACGCCCCGGAACCGGCCGCTCGGGGAGCGAGCTCGCAGCCATCGCGCCGCGGCCGACGGGCAGGCAGGCCGACGCCGCCGCCGCTCGCAAGGGAACGCCGATCGCGCCGCCGCGCCCCGCCCCCGAACCCACGCGCGGGGCCCTGCGCATCCACTCCACACCGCTCGGCGCGCGCATCACCGTCGACGGGAACGAGCTGCCGGGCTCGTCGCCCCTTCGGTACCCGGTCCGCCCCGGCACGCACAGCGTGCTGGCCGAGCTGAAGGGATACGAATCGAAGGAGCAGCAGGTGACGGTGCTCGCCGGGCAGGTGCTGCCCGTGCACCTCGTCCTCGAGCGCGCGGTGGACAACGAGCCGGTGATCTCGCCCGTCAAGCGCAGCGCCACCAACGGGACGGCGAAGAAGAAGCGGCGCAAGCCGCGCAAGACCACCAAGGTCGCGATCCGCGGCATGCCCCCGGCCGAGTCGCTCGAGCCCGAACCCGCGCGCCCGCCCCCACCGAAGATGGTCGAGACCGGCTTTCTCTCGGTCACGACCATCCCCTGGTCGCGTGTCTCCGTGGACGGCAAGGTCATCGGCGACACGCCGCTCGCCAACGTAAAGATCCCCGCCGGCCGCCACGTCGTGAAGCTGACGAACCCAGAGCGCGGTACGGTCTCGCGGGTGGTGCACATTCAGCCCGGACAGACGACCAAGCTCCGCCTGAATCTCTGACCCATTCGGCCAGCGCGCCGCACCTCCCGTCACCAGACCTTCGATTCTCAGTCGACCGCCTTTCGTCGGCGCCGAATTCCGCACGGCCAGCGCCCGCCATCTGACCGACTTGCCGTCGGAGAGCCCGCGGCACGAATCGTGCTGACTCGACCGCCGTCACTACATCACCAAGGCGGTTTGAACTCCCCAACTAAGATGGAGGAAGCAATGCTTCGTGCAGGACTGATGGGTATGGTGTTGGCTGCGGCGATGATGCTCACGGGGTTCGGTACGGCACACGCCACGGGTCGCCTGTCGAATAATCCGCAGCGGACGGCGAAGGCCGCTGCGCTCAAGGGCGCGGCCTTCTACCTGAACCACTTCGCGCTTGGCGGCGATCTCCGCGACTACTTCGGCCGCTCGATCGGCTCGAAGCAGCTCTGGAGCGTGAAGGTGCTCAGCACCTCCGCCACCGGCGTGCAGCGCTGGCTCGTCGCCACGCGCAAGCAGATCAAGATGCAGGGGGGCGAGAAGGCCGCCCTCGCCACCGTGAAGGTCAGCGTCAAGCAGCTCCCGAACGGCAAGTGGTCGGCCTACACCGGCGGCTCGGGCAACGGGAACATGACCCTCATCGTGCCGATGTCCGAGCTGGTGAACAGCCTTTAGAGCGCCGAACGGTTTCACCTCGGTTGTGAAATCGCCGATGTGCGTCGCATCGCTGCGTTGCTCCTCAGTCACATATTCCCGATATGCTCCCTCGTCGCGCCTTGCGCTGCTCGCATCTCGACGATTTCACTCGGTCGGCCAAACCGATCGGCGCTCTGGCGGACTTCACGCCGGCGCGCTCTCCACGACCTTGCGGAGCGCCGCCGGCAGCCGTCGCAGCTGCCCCTTCTCGTCGATGCAGGCGTGCGTGGTGTGCCCCTCTGCGAGGAGGTGCCCGTCGCTCTCTCGCACGACGCGGTAGGTGAACGAGAGGCGCACGGGCCCCGCCTCCTTGAGCGACGTCCACACCACGAGCTGGTCGTCGTAGGTCGCGGGAGACCTATAGCGCACGTAGGCCTCGACGACGGGCATGAAGATCCCCTCTCCCTCGAGCTCCTTGTACGAACGTCCACGCGCGCGGAGGTACTCCGCCCGACCCACCTCGAACCAGCGCAGGTAGTTGGCGTAGTAGACGATGCCCAGCTTGTCCGTCTCTCCGTAGCTCACGCGCAGGCGGGCGGGGGTCTCGCTCGCGGGGGGTGTGCTCTTTCTGGTCAAGGGAAGGGCTCCTTCGGCGGAGGCGCGTCGATGAGCTCCACCACGTCGCTGTCGTCCTCTTCGGTCTCGGGCGTGAACAGGTCCATCTCCGGCAGCGGAAGCTCTCCGCCCCCGCCGAGCAGCTCACCGAGAGCCGAAGCCCCCTCCTCGTCGTCGAGACCCAGGAGGTCCACGTCTACATCCACATCTACATCCACGTCGTCGGACGGAACCTCGGCAGCGACCTCACCCCCGGCCTCCATCTCCAGCTCCATTTCTGTCCCGGCCCCGGCCTCCATCTCCAGCTCGCCCTCGGCCTGCGCTTCGCCCACGGGGCCCTCCTCGGCCACGGCCTCCGCGGCGGGCTCGGCGGGCCCCCCCCGCACGAGCTCCAGCGCCTCGGGCTCGGGAAGGGCGATCCGCTCGCCGCAGCCGCGGCAGCGCGGTGGACGCGCGAGCGTTCCACAGGCCGGGCAGCGCACCTGGCGCTCGTCGTCGTCCGATCCCTGCGCCGAGACCGAGGGCGCCGCGAACTGCTGCACCGACATGCCGCACGCGTCGCAGAAGCGTCCGCTCCCCGGCGGCTGTTCCGCGCCGCAGTGAGGACAAAGCATGGATCGGCCTACGCCGGGCGTCGCCGAGCGAAGGCGCCCCACCCGCCGTAGATCGCGCTGTCGCCGAGCTCCTCGCTGATGCGCAGGAGCTGGTTGTACTTGGCCACCCGATCGGAGCGCGAGGCGGAGCCCGTCTTGATCTGCCCGGCGGCGGTCGCCACCGCGAGATCGGCGATGAAGGCGTCCTCCGTCTCGCCGCTGCGGTGCGAGATGATCGCCGTCCATCCGGCGCGCTGGGTCATCTGCACGGCCTCGAGCGTCTCCGTCAGGCTGCCGATCTGGTTCACCTTGATCAGCACGGAGTTCGCCGCCTGCCGCTCGATCCCCTGGGCGATGCGCGTGGTGTTCGTCACGAAGAGGTCGTCCCCGACGATCTGGACGCGGTCGCCGATCCGCTTGGTCAGCGCGATGAAGCCGTCCCAATCGTCCTCGTAGAGGCCGTCTTCCAAGCTCACGATGGGGTACTTGTCCGCCAGCCGGGCCCAGTAGTCCACGAACTCGGCCGAGGTCAGCTCCTTCTTCTCCCCCTCGAGGAGGTACTTGCGCCGGTCCTTGTCCCAGAGCTCGCTCGCCGCGGCGTCGATGGCGATGCCGATCTGCTCGCCGGGCTTGTAGCCGGCCTTCTGGATCGCCTCCATCAGCGCCACGATGGCGGCCTCGTTGGTCTCGAGGTTCGGCGCGAAGCCCCCCTCGTCCCCCACGGCGGTGTTGAGGCCGCGCCCCTTGAGCACCTGCTTGAGGCGGTGAAAGACCTCGGTCCCCGCGCGAAGCGCGTCCTCGAAGGACGAGAAGCCGGCGGGGACGAGCATGAACTCCTGCACGTCGAGAGAGTTGTCGGCGTGCGCGCCGCCGTTCAGCACGTTCATGAGGGGCACCGGCAGACGTCGCGCGTTCACGCCCCCGAGGTACCGATAGAGCGGCAGGCCCACCGTCTCGGCCGCCGCGCGCGCCACGGCGAGCGACACGCCGAGGATGGCGTTCGCACCCAGACTGGACTTGTTGGGCGTGCCGTCGAGTTCGAGCATCGCCTGGTCCACACCGGACTGGTCGAGCGTGTCGTAGCCCACCACGACCGGGGCGATGCGCTCGGTGACGTTCTCGACCGCCTTGCGGACCCCCTTGCCGAGATAGCGACCGGCGTCCCCGTCACGCAGCTCGAGGGCCTCGTGCTCCCCCGTCGAAGCGCCCGAAGGGACGGCCGCGCGCCCGACGGACCCGGCCGCGGTGGCGACCTCCACCTCGATGGTGGGGTTTCCGCGCGAGTCCAGGATCTCGCGGGCAGAGATCTCGACGATTTCGGTCATGGGCCTCTCCTTCGATCGTGTGCACCCGGGCGTACCAGAGCCGCCCACCGCGGTCAATCGCGGGGGGCCTCGCGTGCCTATCTCCGGATAACCGCAGTAATTTGACCCGCGGCGGATGCCACGGCTACTCTGGGGCCATGCCCCTGGGTTCGGGCAAGTATCAGGTGGTGTCGCGTCTGGCGGCGGCCGAGGTGGCCGAGGTCTATCGGGCGCGGCTTGCCAGCGCCGGGGGAGCGGGCGGCGAGCTGCTCCTCAAGCGACTGATGCCCGCGCTGGCTCGCCAGCCCCACGTCGCGAAGCTCTTTCTCGAGGAGCTGGCCGTCGCAGCCCGGCTCTCGCACCCGGGGCTCGTGCGCGTGCTCGGCGCCGAATGCGACGGCGACGACGTGCTGGCGGTGCTCGAATACGTGCCCGGTCGAGACCTCGAGGCGCTGCAGGAGCTCGGCGCGACGCAGGGCGCACCTATGCCCTTCGGTCTGGCGACCTTCGTGGTCGGCTCCGTCTGCCAAGCGCTGCACTACGTGCACACGGCCACCGACGACGAGGGAAAGCCCCTCGGCCTGGTGCACGCGTCGGTGACGCCGCGCAACGTGCTCGTCACGAGTGCGGGCGAGGTGAAGCTCGCGGACTTCGGCATGACCCGGCTGGCCAAGGCCGCGGCCCAGAACCAGGCCGGGATGCTGCGCTCCAAGTACGCCTATATGTCCCCCGAGCAATGCCGGGGCGATGCCCTCGACGCCCGGAGCGACGTCTTCTCGGCCGGCATCCTGCTCTACGAGCTCGTCTGCCACCGACGGCTCTTCCGGCGGCAATCGGACTTCGCCACGACCCGGGCGGTGCTCCAGGATCCGATTCCGCCCCCGTCCGCGGTGAGCGAGGACGTTCCCGACGCGCTCGAGGAGATCACGCTGCGGGCCCTCGCGCGCGACCGCGAGCAGCGGTACGCGTCGGCCCTGGAGATGCATGAGGCGCTGGTAGACGCGATCCACGAGGGGCGCTGGGCCACCGGGGCCCCCGAGCTGGCCCGCTACGTGACGAGCCTCGTCGGGCACGGCGAGGACGAGCTCGTGCCGGACGAGCACGCGGAGGCCACGCAGCCCGGTGCGGCGACGGGCGCCGAGCCCTCGCGACTCCCGCTCCCGGACGTGGCGCTCCCCGAGCTCGACGACGTCATCGACGACGCCATCCCGCTGTTCGTGCAGGACGCGGCCACCCGCCCGGGGGGGGCCCCGACCCGGACGGCCTCCGCGGTGCCGGGCCCTCGCCCCGAGCCCGCGAGCGGCGACGCACGACCTCTCGTCGCCGACGACTTCTTCAGCCGGCTCGAAGGCCCTGCCCCCGAGGACGCGACCGGTCCGATGCAGCTTCCGCGCAGCCTGGAGGAGTCGGCACGCGTCGCGGGAGCTAGCGCAGCGGTTTCAGCGGGCGCCGCGCCCTCCGCGGGCTCGCCCGAGGCGCCGGTCGCCGCGCCGGGGAAGAGTCCGGAACCGCCTCCGCGCGCCCTCCCTCGCGCCCTGCTCGTCGTAGGAGGGCTCCTCGTGGCCCTCGGCGTCGGAGCGCTCGTGTTCGCTCTCACGCGCGAGAAGAAGCTCGTCCAGAAGCCGGCGCAGGTCGAGCTCGTCTCCGAACCGGCCGGCGCGACGATCTACGTCAACGGACAGGAGCGCTTCGGCACGACGCCGCTGACGCTCTACGACATCTCCCCGGGCCAGGCCCACCGCATCGTGCTCATGCTCGCGGGCTACGAGGAGTGGAAGTACGAGCTGCGCGCGGAGCCAGGCAGCCGGCAGACCTTGAGCGCGCGGCTCAAGCGCGTGGGCGCCGGAGCTGCCGACGCCGTGCTCGTGGTGCAGAGCGAGCCCGAGGGGGCTGCGGTCTACCTCAACAACGAGCGCCGGGGCGACGCGCCGACGATCATCGAAGCGGTGACGAGCGGCGTGCCCAATACGCTCATCCTGCGCAAACCGGGCTACCAGGAGGCCGCGCTCGCCGTGGACCCCCTGAGGTCGAGAGAACGGCGAACCGTCTCGGTGCGTCTCGTCCGCGCCCCCACCAAGGCCCCGGCGAAGAAGAAGCCTGCACCGACCAAGGGCGGCGCGAAGGCTGGCCCGGCCGCCTCCGGCACGCAGCCGTCGGGCAAGCCGTCGGCCACCGGCATCCACGTGCCCCACACCAAGGGGCGGGTGCTGGGCGGCAGCAAGGTCGGCGAGCGCCTTCCGAAGCGCTGAGGGCTGCGCGAGGCGCGGTCACTCCCCCGAGACGAGCGGTCCGAAGGTCCAGAGCGACAGCACGACGAAGAGCAGGTCGAAGACCGAGACCAGCTTGAGCCAGACGAAGACGGTGGGGAGGTCCGCCGGCGAGGCGAGGAGGGCCGCGGTCCCCTTGGCCCCCGCCACGAGCAGCGGCATGGCGATGGGATAGGTCAGGATGCCGAGGAGCACCTCGCGTCCCCCCGAGCGCATCAGGCTCCCCGCGAAGAGGGTCCCCACGATCGCGTAGCCGAGGGTCCCGCCGAGCAGCAGCGCGGCGAAGAGGCCGAGGCTCGGCAGCTCCAGGTTGAAGAGCACGGCGATGAGCGGCACGGTGACGAGCTCGGTCAGCGCGAGATAGACGAGCACCCCGAGGAGCTTGCCGACGTAGAGCGAGCCCCGCGGTAGCGGGCTGAGGAGGAGGGCCTGCAAGGTGTCGGACTCGCGCTCGCGCTCGAAGACCCGACCGAGGCCGAGGGTCCCCGCGAAGGCGATGGCGATCCAGAGCAGGCCGCCCGCCACCTCGGTGAGCGGCTGCCCCTCGCGCGAGAGGGCGAAGGAGAAGACGGCCACCATGAGGACGGAGAAGAGCCCCATGGTGTAGACGATCTCGCGAGACCGCCACTCCACGCGCAGGTCCTTGAGCAACACGTCCAGGATCGCCCGCAGCGGGGACGGAGCATACGCGGGCGACGCGGAGGCCGCGCGCGCGTCGGGCGGATGGGGTTCCGAGGCCGCTCCCGGCGCGACCTGGACGGGGTCGTCGGCGCTCTCGGGCAAAGCGCTCTCGGGCGAAGCGCTCTCCGCCGCGGGCGCGTTGGCCCCGAGCAGCCCGGCCGAACGCAGGGCGCCGCGATAGCGACGGTCCAGCTCTCCGGCCGAGAGACCCGGGGAGCGGTGCTCGGCCACCAGGCGTCCTTTGACCAGCACGAGCACGTGGTCGGCCAGACCGTCCATCGCCTCGAGGTCGTGCGTGACGACCACGACGATCTTCCCCGCCGCGCGCGCCTCCCGGAGCTGATCGCGGAGCACCTCCACGGCGGTGAAGTCGAGACCGGTGAACGGCTCGTCGAGCAGCAGGAGCGACGGGTTGGAGAGCAGCGCCCGCGCGACCGAAATGCGCTGGGTCATGCCGCGCGAGAGGTGCCGCACCGGGCGGTCCGCCGCCTCCGTCATGCCGAGGCGCGCGAGCCACTCGTCGGCCACCCGCGCGGGGTCGGGAACGCCGTAGATGCGGGCGAAGAAGATCAGGTTCTCGCGGCACGAGAGGTCCCGGTAGAGCAGGGCCGCGTGGGCCACGAGGCCCACCTGCGAGCGCAGCTCCCCGCCGAACTCCACCGCGTCGTGCTCGCCGAAGCGCAGCGTCCCTCCGGAGGGGCGCCGGAGCGTGCTCAGCAGGCCGAGCAGGGTGGACTTGCCCGCCCCGTTCGGGCCCATGAGGACGGTGATCTCGCCCGCCCGCAGCCCGCAGCTCACGCCGGAGAGGGCCACGTGGCGGCCGTAGACCTTGCGCACTGCCGAAAGCTCCACGCGGGCGAATTCGAGTCTCTCATCCACGCTCCATCCCTACCCCTTTCCCGAGGGGTAGCGCCAGTGCTTTCGCCTCGGTTGACACATTGCGCCACGCGTGGAAGGATGCGCCCGTTCCACTCTACGAACGGGAGCGGCAGGAGAGGACCATGATGGACAAGCTCAAGCAAGAAGCGATGCGGCGGGGGATGAAGCTCATGACCAACCCGCGGGTGATGAAGTTGATGGCGGACCCCCGGTTCATGAACGCCATCAGCCAGGGATTCGCCCTGAAGGGGCGCATCCAGAGCGAGATCGACGCGCGCCTGCGCACGGTGGCCGGCGCGCTGCACCTCGCGACCAAGGACGACGTGGAGACCTTGCAGCGCACGGTCCGTCAGATGGAATCGTCGATGAACAGCCTCGAGAAGAAGGTGACCGGCTAGCGAGAGATCGCCGTGCGCCGGACCAGCACGCCACCGCCTCCATGACCTCTGCGGTCCAGCTTCGACACGACCGCACGCTCACCCTGCCCGAGATCTCGGCCGTCGGCCGGGGCACCGCTCGGATCTCGCTCGCTCCCGAGACCGTCGCGCTCCTCGCGCAACGACGCGCCGAGGTGGTGCAAGCCGTCCTGGCGCAGGAAGAACCGGCCTACGGCTTCAACCGCGGCTTCGGCCACAACGTGAACCTGCGGGTGGCCGGGCGCCCCGAGCTCCTCGAGGAGCTGCAGCTCAACCTCATCCGCTCTCACTCCCTCGGCGTGGGCGAGCCCGCCGAACCAGAGGTGGTGCGCGTCGCGATGGTCTTGCGGGCGCAGTCGCTGGCGCGCGGCTACTCGGCCGTGCGACCGGTGGTCGTCGAGACCTTGCTCGCGGCGCTGAACGCGGACCTGGTCCCCGTCGTGCCGTCGCACGGCTCGGTCAGCGCGAGCGGCGACCTGGCCCCGCTCTCGCACATGGCGCTCGCGCTGCTCGGCGAAGGCGAGGTCTACCTCCGCGGGGCGCGGGTCCCCGCGGCGACCGCGCTCGCCGAGGCCGGCATCGCCCCTCTGCACCTCGAGATGAAGGAGGGGCTCGCGCTGAACAATGGCGCGCAGTACCTCACCGCCCTCGGACTCGTCGCGGCCGAGCGGGCCATGGAGCTCCTGCGCACGGCCACCATCGCCGCGTCCCTGTCCACACAGGTCATGCTCGGGTCGAGCGCTCCCTTCCGCGAGGACCTGCACGCGCTGAGGCCGCACCCGGGGGCGCTGACCGTGGCGCGCTGGCTCCGCAACCTGCTCCACGACTCGCCGATCCAGCGGGTTCACGAGGACAAGCGCCTCGACGGCGAGGTGCAGGACCCCTACAACCTGCGCTGCGCCCCGCAGATCCTCGGCACCTGCCACGACCTGATCACCGACGCGCAGAGGACCTTCGCGCTCGAGGCGGGGAGCGTCACCGACAACCCGCTCATCCTGCGGGACGGCGAGGGACGCCACACGGACGTGGTCTCGGGCGGGCACTTCCACGGCATGCCCGTGGCCGTAAAGGTCTACAACCTCGTGCAGGCGGCGGCGATCATGGCCAGCCTCTCGAGCGCGCGCTGCGCCCGCTACGTGGACGAGCAGCGCAACAAGGGGCTCGGCTCGGGGCTCGTCTGGCCCGGCCTCTCCCCGCAGGAGCGCCCGACCTGCTCGGGGCTGATGATCGCCGAGTACACCGCCGCCTCGCTGACCAACTTCATCTGGGGCCAGACCACGCCGAGCCATCTCTTCAACATCTCCACCGACGCGGGGCAAGAAGACCACGTGAGCATGGGCGCCCCCATGGCGCTGCGCCTCTTCGCCATCCTGCCCCGCCTCGCCGAGGTCCTGGCCCTGGAACTCGCCTTCGCGGCCCAGGCCGCCGCGATCCGGAAGGAGCTCGATCACTTCCCGTCGCGGGCCGAGCTGCCGCACCACGCGAAGGAGCTGCAGGACCGCCTGGTCGAGGAGCTTCGGCAGGCGGTATCGGCCGAGGAGGGGCGCGCGGTCGAGGTGGAGCTCTCGATCCGCAAGCTCTACCCGTGGCGCCGCGAGGAGCGGCTACTCTCCCCCGCGGGCGAGGCGGTCCTCGCGCGCATCGCCCAGGTCCTGCCCCCCGTGGAGCGCGACCGGACCCTGGCCGGAGAGATCGCCGCGCTCGCCGAGCTGGTGCTGCGCGGCGAGCTCACCGCCGCGGCCCAGGCACACGCGGAGCTGACGTAAGAGGGCAGGTAAGCACCCGCCTCCGCTCTTGCACGCGCCCGAGAAGCACCTATGATCCGGCCTCAACGGCGGCAGGCCGCCGCGCGACCTCCCGCGGCGATGCACGAAACGAAGGCACCATGAGCCAAGGCCCACGCTCCACCCAAGCTCCCGCGAACCTGGTCGTGGTCATCATGGCCGGCGGCGCGGGGACGCGTTTCTGGCCGCTCTCGACGGAGAAGCGCCCCAAGCAGTTCCTCACGCTCCTCGGGGAGCGCACGCTCTTGCAGCAGAGCTACGACCGGGCCCGCGGGCTCGTGCCGCCCGAGCGGATCCTGGTGCTCACGAACGACCGCTTCGTGCCGCTCGTGCGCGAGCAGCTGCCGGAGCTCCCGGAGCGGAACACCATCGGCGAGCCGTGCCGCCGCGACACCGCCGCGGCAGTGGCCCTCGCCGCGCTCCTGGCGCAGCAGCGCTTCGGCGCCGCGGTGATGGCCGTCCTCACCGCCGACCACCTGATCCAGCCGGTCGAGGCGCTCCAGGAGACGATCCGCTCCGCCGCGCGCGCCGCCGCGTCGAGCGACACGGCCCTCTACACCTTCGGCATCACGCCGGCGTACCCCGCGACCGGCTACGGCTACCTGCACCGCGGCAAGCTCCTCGAGCAGGACGGCCCGGTCGGTCACTACGAGCTCGAGCAGTTCCGAGAGAAGCCGGACCTCGCCACCGCCGAGGCCTACGTCGCCTCCGGCGAGTACTCGTGGAACAGCGGCATGTTCGTCTGGAGCACGACCGCGATTCTGGCCGAGCTCGCGCGGCACGTGCCCGACCACCTGACCCACCTGCGGCCGGTAGCCACCGCCGACGGGACGCCGGGCTTCGCGGACGCGCTGCGAGCTGGCTTCGAGCCCCTCCGATCCATCTCCATCGACTTCGCCGTGATGGAGAAGGCCGCGGACGTGCGGTGCGCGGTCGCCCGCTTCGACTGGAGCGACGTCGGCGGCTGGCTCGCCCTCGAGGAATTCCTCGAGAAGGACGCGAGCGAAAACGCCCACCGCGGCGCGATCCACACCGAAGAGGCGGGCCGCAACCTCGTCTTCTGCGAGGACCCGACCGAGCACGTGGCGCTCGTCGGCGTCCGGGACCTGGTGGTGGTGCGCACCGGCGACCGCACCCTGATCGTGCACCGCGACCAGACCGAGCTCGTGAAGACGCTCGTGAAGAAGCTCGACGAGAACCTGCGGTGACCAAAGGGCCCGGGCGCCAAGCGTCCGCGGCGGCCAGGAGGAAACGATGAGCGCGCCAACCAGACTCGAGTGCTTCAAGGCCTACGACATCCGAGGACGCGTCCCCTCGCAGCTCAGCGAGGAGCTGGCGATGAAGATCGGCCAGGCCTACGCCGCGGTGGTCGGGGCGAAGCGCGTGGTGATCGGTCACGACATCCGCCGCTCGAGCCAGGCGATGGTGGCCGCGCTGGTGGACGGCCTCACCTCCTCGGGGGTGGACGTGGCGCTGATCGGCCTCTGCGGCACCGAGGAGGTCTACTTCGCGACGGCGCACCTGCAGGCGAGCGGCGGCATCATGGTCACCGCCAGCCACAACCCGGCCGACTACAACGGCATGAAGCTCGTGCGCGAAGGGTCGCGCCCGATCAGCGGCGACACGGGGCTGAAGGAGATCGAGGCGGCCGTGCTGGCGGGGGTGACCCCTCCCGCGGGAGCACGCGGCAAGACCGAGGAGGTCTCGGTCCGCGAGGCGTACGTGAAGCACCTGCTCACCTACGTGGACCGGGCCGCGCTCAAGCCGCTCACGATCGTGGCCAACGCGGGCAACGGCTGCGCCGGTCCGACGCTCGACGCCATCGCGCCGCACCTCCCTTTCTCCTTCGTGCGGCTCTACCACGATCCCGACGGGAGCTTTCCGAACGGAGTGCCGAACCCGCTCCTCGTCGAGAACCGCACCGCCACGCGGGAGGCCGTGCTCGCGGCCCACGCGAATTTCGGCGTGGCGTGGGACGGGGACTTCGACCGCTGCTTCCTCTTCGACGAGCAGGGGAACTTCATCGAGGGCTACTACATCGTCGGGCTCCTCGCGCAGCAGCTCCTCGCGCGCAGCCCCGGCGGCAAGGTGATCCACGACCCGCGCCTGACCTGGAACACCCTCGACCTCGTGAAAGCGGCGGGCGGGACCCCCGTGCTCTGCAAGAGCGGCCACGCCTTCATCAAGGAGCGCATGCGGGCGGAAGATGCGATCTACGGCGGCGAGATGAGCGCCCACCACTATTTTCGCGACTTCTCGTACTGCGACAGTGGCATGATCCCCTGGCTCCTCGTGGCGCAGGCCGTGAGCCAGCTGGGTCCGCTCTCGGCCCTCGTCGAGAACCGCATGGCGCGCTTTCCCGCCAGCGGCGAGATCAACCGGCGCATCCCCGATGGGAAACAGGCCATCGCCGCGATCCGCGCGCGGTACGAGCCCGCCGCCAAGAACGTGGACCAGACCGACGGGATCAGCCTCGAGTACGACCGCTGGCGCTTCAACCTGCGCATCTCCAACACCGAGCCCCTCATCCGCCTGAACGTGGAGGCCCGCGGCGATGAGACGCTCATGCGCGAGAAAACCGAGGAGATATTGAGCCTCTTGGCCGAGCTGGGGGCGACGGAGGAGAGCCACTGAAGCGGGCTTCTTGGGGGCCGTCCCTCCCTCGCGGGCCCGCGTCAGATCGATCTAGCAACCTCCCTCGATCCTTGGGTATGGTCCCCCCCGTCGAGATGAGCGGCCACGTCGCCCACGCTGAAGCTCCACGCCGGCCCCGGCTGGCCATCGCCATCGGGCTCCTTCTCGGCCTGGCCATCGCCTCCAACCTGTACCTCACGCAGCTCTACGTGCGGGTCCACGCGAACCCGGGCGCCAAGGTGGACAGCTTCTGCGCCGTGAGCGAGAAGGTGAACTGCGTCACCGTCGCCCAGAGTCGCTACTCGGCGCTCTCCGGCGTGCCCATGGCCGTCCTCGGGGCCGAGTTCTTCGCGCTGGCGCTCCTGGCGCTCGTCGCCTCCGCCTGGGGACGCTGGAGGGTCCGGCACTGGGACTCGGTCCTCTTCGCCCAGCTGCTCCTCGGGCTCCCCATCTCGATGGCCATGGCGCACCTCTCGGCCTTCCAGATCCAGTCGGTCTGCCTCCTCTGCGTCACAGTGTACGGCTCGCACTTCCTCGCGCTGGCCATCCTCATCGTGGTGCGGCGGCAGCCGCTGAAGGAGTTCGTGCGCCTCGGCCCACGCGAGCTCAAGAAATGGCTCGGCACCGGGGCGGCCAAGGGCTTCGTGACCCTCGTGCTGGCCGTCGGCCTCTCGCAGTTCCTCTGGGCGCCCAAGGTCTTCGGCGTGCGGGCGAGCGACGCCGATCCCGTCAGCGGCGACCCCTTCGCCGGCCTGATCCAGGGCCCCATGACCCTCGGACCACCCGACGCGCCGATCAAGATCGAGGAGTTCTCGGACTACGAGTGCCCCATCTGCGCGCGCGGCCACGAGGTGCTGGTGCAGGTCCTCAAGCGCAACCCGAAGGTCGTGCACTTCCGGCACCGCGACTACCCGCTGGACCAGGCCTGCAACCGCAAGATGCAGGGTCCCCTGCACCAGCACGCCTGCCGCGCCGCCGACTACGCGCGCTGCGCCGCCGAGCAGAAGAAGTTCTGGCCGTTCGTGGCGCTCCTCTTTCACCGCCAGGACGCCCTCGCCCCCGAGGAGCTGCGGGCCCACGCCAAGACCGTGGGGCTCGACCTGAAGGCGCTCGAGCAGTGCGTCGGCACCGCCGAGACCCGTCAAGCGGTCCTCGACGACGTCGAGGAAGGGATCAAGCGCGACGTGAAGGGGACCCCGACCTACGTGATCAACGGAGAGACGATCGTCGGCCCGCACGATGTGGAATTCTGGGAGACGAAGATCGCCGAGCTCCTGAAGAAGAAATAGAAAGGACCCGCTCCATGGCCCTCGCCGCCGCCAAGGCCCGCCTCGCCGCGCTCCGCACCGAGATGCAGCGACACGGCCTTCACGCCTACTTCGTTCCGAGCATCGACCCGCACCAGAGCGAATACGTCCCCGAGTGCTGGCAGCGGCGCAAGTGGCTGAGCGGCTTCAGCGGCTCCGTCGGCGACATCGTGGTGACGCAGAAGCACGCGGGGCTGTGGACCGACGGGCGCTACCACCTGCAGGCCGAGCGCGAGCTCGCCGGCACCGGCTTCCAGCTCTTCAAGCAGGGACTTCGGGAGGTGCCGAGCCTGCCGGAGTGGGTGAGCCGGACGCTCGGGCGTGACGAGGTCCTCGGCGTCGATCCGAACGTGCTCTCTCGCCCGCTCGCGGAGGCGCTCGAGGCCGCCGCGACCAAGGCGGGGGGACGCCTCAAGCTCCTCGAGACCAACCTGGTGGACCACATCTGGCAGGACCGCCCGCCGCTCCCCGCCGGACCCGTGCAGCCGCTCAGCCTCGAGTACGCGGGAGAGCCGACCTCGGAGAAGCTCCGGCGCGTGCGCGAGGCGATGCGGCGCAGCGGCGCCGAGGCGCTCGTGCTCACGGCCCTCGACGCCATCGCGTGGCTCTACAACATCCGAGGCCGGGACGTGGACCACAACCCGGTGGTCATCAGCTACGGCCTGGTCACGTCGAAGGAGGCCACGCTCTTCGTCGCCGAGGAGAAGGTCACCCCCGCGCTGCGCAAGGCGCTGGGCAAGAAGGTGCGGCTCTGCCCCTACGAGGAGATGGGGCCCGCGCTCGCTCGCCTCGGCAAGGCCAAGGCGAGCGTCTTCGTGGACAGCCTGAGCGTGAACCAGTGGGTGCTCGGCAAGCTGAAGGGGGCCAAGCTCACCATCGAGCTCTCGCCGATCTGGCGCCTCAAGGCGCGCAAGAACCCGACCGAGCTGAACGGCATCCGGCGCGCGCACGTGCGGGACGGCGTGGCGGTCGTGCGCTTTCTCCACTGGCTCGAGGGAGCCGTCCGGAAGGGCGGCGTGACGGAGATGACCGCGTCGGCGCACCTCACGGCCCTGCGCGCGGAGGGCGACCGCTATCAGGCCGACAGCTTCGAGGCCATCTCGGGCTATGGCCCGCACGGCGCGATCATTCATTATCGCGTCACGCCCGACCAGGACGTGCCGCTCCGCCCGGAGGGGATCTACCTCATCGACTCGGGGGGGCAGTACCTGGACGGGACGACCGACATCACGCGCACCGTGCTCCTCGGTGGCGAGGCGACCGCCGAGCAGAAGGACCGCTTCACGCGCGTGCTGCAGGGGATGATCGCGCTTTCCCGCTCCCGTTTCCCGGCGGGCACCGCGGGCCGCCAGCTCGACGCCTTCGCCCGCCACGCCCTCTGGGAGGCGGGACTCGACTACGCGCACGGCACGGGGCACGGGGTGGGCTGCTACCTGAACGTCCACGAGGGCCCGCAGGCGATCAGCGCCACGCGCTGCATCGGCATCCCCCTCGAGGAGGGGAACGTGCTCTCGAACGAGCCCGGCTTCTATCTCCCCGGTGCCTACGGCATTCGCCTCGAGAACCTGATGGCCGTGGTCCCCGACGAAGCGCTCGCGGGGCGCGAGCCGCCGTTCTTCCGCTTCGAGACCCTGACCCTGTGCCCCATCGAGCGGCGGCTCGTGGACCGGGGCTTGCTCTCGATCGAGGAGCGCGCCTGGCTCGACGAGTACCACGCCCGCGTGCGGCAGACGCTCACCCCCCTCCTCTCCAAGGACGCAGCCAAATGGCTCGCGCAGGCCACACGGCCGGTGTAGGTCGCCGGCACGTCGCGACACTCCTGCTCTCCTCTCTCGCCGTCGCCGGGTCCCTCGGCTGCGACGGCAGTGGCGGTGGGCTCCCCGACGCAATCGCCCCGGGCCCGGATCGCGGGACCCCGTCGCGAGACGCCGGCCCCGACGGCTGCGTCCCGGGGCAAGGCTGCGACGGCGGCACCTCCGTCGGCGCTCCGCTCTGCGCGCCGCTGCTCTGCAGCTCCGACGAGCAGTGCGGAGGTCCGAAAGACGATTGCCTCGTCTCCGAGGGAGGCCTTCCCTTCTGCGCGCGGGCCTGCGACGCGCAAGAGCCCTGCCCGCCGGGCTACGCCTGCAAGGGCCCGGGGGGGGTGGCCGCAACGCGCGGGCAGTGCGTACCGCAAAGCGGACGTTGCGACCGGACGGGGGAGAGCTGCGGCGCGGACCGGCCCTGCACGGGACCCGAGAGCCTCTGCGCCACGATGGGCGGCGCCGCGCGCTGCACGCGGGCCTGCGCGAGCGCGGCCGACTGTCCCCAAGGCTTCAAGGCCTGCCTCCCCGACGACGGCGGGCGAAAGGTTTGCCAGCCCCTCCCCGACCCCAGCTCGGCCAGCTGCGGTGTGCGCGCCTCCGACGATGGGCTCGGCGCGGCGTGCGCCACCGCGGGCTGCCCGTCGAGCGCGAGCGTCTGCGCCCCCGCGGGAAACCGGCTCGGCGTGGCGTTCTGCACCCGTGGCTGCGACAGCGACCTCGCGTGCGGGCCGGAGGCCTTCTGCGCCCCGCTGCCCCCGCTCGGCGGCACGCACTGCGTCCCGTATCGCTGCGCCTGCGCCGCGGAGCCCACCCCCCTCGGCGCGTCGCTCGGCAAGGCGCTCGCCCAGGTCAAGCGTACGAGCTGCGACGTGGGCCACCGCTACGGGGACCTGCGGAAGGTCTACGCCGCGTCGCTCACCGACGATCCCTTCCGGCTCTCGAGCTACAACCGCCTCTACTACGCCCCGCTCGCCGTCCCTGCCTTTCGCGCACGCCTGCTCGACCGCGTCCGGGCGGCGAAGGCGAGTCCCGAGCCCGTGGGGTCGCTGCTGCGCCTCGCCGCGGAGCTCTGGGACGAGCCCCTCCCCGACCCGCTGCCTGCCACCGCTTCGAGCCCCACCTTCGAGGAGGCCGTCGTGGAACTTCACGCGGGAGACGGCCGGCCCCGAGGCGAGCTGCTCGCGGAGCTCGCGCCGAAGGCGAAGGAGCTACCGCTCGTGCTGAAGGCGAAGCTCGTCCCCTTGCTCGTGGCGCTCCGTCGCGCCATCGCGCTCCGGCACGAGGCCCTCGCGGCGCTCCTGCCCGACGAGGGGCAGCTCCTGCGCTTCTTCTCGAACCTCCCCGGCATCTACTACCGGATCAAGCCCGGCGCGATGGTCGGTGGGCCAATCGACCTCGCGAAGGAGCTCGACCGCACCGTGCTCGAGCGCCAGCTCCGCTACGCCAAGCTGGCCGAGGCCGCGGCGGTGCTGGCGCGAGCCGTGGAGACGAGCGGCCTGCGCGAGCTGACCGTCACGGGGACGTTCTCCTTCAACCACCTGACCCCCGTCGGGCGCCTCGTGATCGGCGACGGCCGCGACCAGGTCTATCGCGCCGACGATCCCGCCTTTGCGGGAGACCTGGCTCTGCTCGTCGACGTCGGGGGCGACGACCGCTACGAGCTCGCGGTGGGGGCGAACCGCTCCGTGCGAAACCCGATCTCCCTGGCCATCGACCTCGGCGGCCGCGACCGGTACGGCTACGCAGCCGTCCCCGGCCCCTACGACGGAACCACGCGTCCGGTCTCCGACGCCGACGGTCGCGCCGCGCCGCCGGAGCCGCCGCAGAGCCAGTCGATGGAGGCGCGTCAGGGAGCGGGCCGGCTCGGCGTGGGGATGCTCTTCGACTACGGCAAGGGCGACGATCGCTACGAGAGTCTGCGCTTCAGCCAGGGCTTCGGAGAGCTCGGCGTCGGCGTCCTCTTCGACGACGGCGGGAACGACCTCTACCGCGCGGAGGCCGGCGCGCAGGGCTCGGCGCTCTTCGGCCTGGGCCTGCTCGTGGACCTCGGAGGCGACGACGAGCACCAGGGCTACACGCTCGTGCAGGGCGCCTCCCTGGTGAAGGGGGTGGGGCTCCTCGCCGACCTGGAGGGAGACGACACCTATCGCACCGAGCCCGGCAACACCTACATCCGCAAGAGCCAGCGTCGGAAGCAGGACGACTATCTCTATTCCGCGAGCCTGAGCCAGGGCGCCGCCGAGGGGCGCCGCGGCGACTTTCCGCCCGACGGGATCGCGAACCAGGTGCACTCGTCGGGCGGGCTCGGACTGCTCGTGGATCTGGCCGGCGCCGACCGCTACACCTGCGGCGCCTTCTGCCAGGGAGCGGGCTACTGGTTCGGCCTGGGTGTGCTCCTCGACGCGGAGGGGAACGACCGCTACGACGGGCGCGTCTACTGCCTCGGCGCGGGGGCGCACTTCGGGCTCGGGCTCTTTCACGACGCGCGCGGCGACGACTCCTACGGCGCGACGCTGCCGCTCGTCGGGCTGAGCCTCGGCTTCGGGCACGACTTCAGCTTCGCGTGGCACCAGGACGACGGCGGCGCCGACGACTACCACGGGGCGTGGGCCACCTTCGGTCAGGGCTCCACCAGCAGCACCGCACTCTTTGTCAACGTGGGCGGAGACGACGTCTACTCCAGCTCGCACTATTCGGGCTTCGGCGGCACCGCGGCGGGCGAGGACTACCAGAGCCCCACGCACCCGCGCCACCGCCTTCGCGTGACGGGGATCTTCCTCGACCTCGGGGGAGGCAAGGACAGCTACAGCCGCAAACCCTTCTTCTCGCCGGACCCCCTCGGCAACGACGCGGCCTGGGTCCACCCGCTGCTCCAGGGCTACACGGGTCCCGACGGAGAGCCCACCTGGTCCAAGCGCGCACCGGACCTGCCGAACAGCTTCGGCGTGGGGCTCGACGGCCCCTAAACGTCGCGACGCGCCGGCTCCTCGAAGGCCCGCTCGATCCGGCGCAGTTTTCTCGGCCCGACCCGCGGCTCGTAGCGGGCGAACTCCAGCTCCGGCACGCGCGCACCGAGCCCCTGAGCCACACGCTCCACCGCCGCGCGCACCACCGCCTCCACCTCCGCGCGCCGCGGCTCGTCGAAGACGCGGAGCTCTACGCGCAGCCGCGTCGGAGAGAGCTGGAGCACGTGGTACTCGAGGATCTCCCCCGAGGCGCGGGTGAGGAGCCGCGCCATCACGTCGGGGAAGAGGCGCACCAGCGCCCTCCCCGTCTCGCCCGCCGGCTCGAGGAGCAGCACGTCCCCCGCGCGCCCCTCGACGCGCTCGAGCGCCGTGTAGACCGAGCCGCACGGGCAGGGGACGCGCCGTTCGATCAGCACGTCGTCCAGCCGGTAGCGCAGGAGGGGCTGCGTGGTACGGACGAAGTCGGTCAGGATGGGGACGAAGCGCCCGCTGGCCTCGTCAATCCACTCCTTCTGCACCACCACGAGATCCTCGTTCAGGTGGAGCGTCCCCTCCGCGCAGGTCACGCCGAGGAAGCCCTCGGTGCACTGGTAGAGCTGGTGCACGCGCTGCGCGAAGGCCCGCGCGATGAACGCCTCGTCGAGCGGCTCGAGCACCTCGGCCACCGAAAAGACCCGGCGTGGCGAGAGCGCGAGCTTCCCGTCCACCTGGAGCTCGGCCAGGGCCCGCAGCACCGAGGCGGGAGCCACGAGCAGCGTGGGCTGCAAAGTCTGGAGTCGCGCGAGGTGCGCCTCGAGCGGCTCGAAGAGGTCGAAGTAGTCGAAGGTCAGGCGGCCCCGCCCCGTGGCGCGGTAGACGTTGCTGTTCGCGCGTAGGAAGAGCGCCACGCGGTGCCTCTCCCGCAGCGACCCCGGCAGGACGCGCGCGAGGAGTGTCCCGACGTAGAGGTCCCGCTCGCGCGCCGAGACCAGCGCCAGCCCACGCTGCCCGCTCGTCCCGCTGGAGAGGATCACGTCCACCCCGCGCAGCTCCGCGCGGAAGTCGCGCGTCTCCTCGGAGCGCAGGGCCAGCGCCTCCGCCTCGGCGCGGCCGATCCCGACGGTGTTCAGCGTGTCGAACCCCGCCAGCATGCGCGCCTTGTCGATGGTGGGGAGCGTCCCCCAGCTCCCGAGCTCCCGGCCGGCGTAGAGCGCGCGGTAGAAGGCCGAGCGGCGCAGCACCCAGGGGAGCAGGCGGCGCACCCGGCGATCCTGCCAGCGCTCGAGCGCCTCCCGACTGCGGAAGCGTCGCCACCACCGCACGCGGAGGTACTCGAGGAGGATCCTCAGGCGGCTCAGGCGACCTGCTCCCGCGAGGACCACTTCGGCAGGCCGGCGTAGGCCTCGCTGCAATGGCAGGGCACGAGCCGCGTCGCCGGGTGCGTGGCGGCGAAGTCGCGCAGGCGCGCCTGCGTCTCGGCGTAGCGCGTGCGGCTATCCAGGAAGAGCGAGGTCACGCGGTTCGGCAGCCGGGCCTCGCGCAGCCCCTTCGACAGCCAGCACGCGTCCCCGACGAGAAAGTACTCGACGCCGTCCTCGGCGCGAACGAGGGCCCCGGTGTGTCCCCTGGCGTGCCCGGGGAGGTCCACCAGCACCACGCTTCCATCCCCGAGCAGGTCGTGGCCGCCGCCGAACGCGCTCGGCGCGGCGAACGAGGCGAACGCCTCGCGAGTGACGGGGAGCGAACGCGCCTCGAAGTCCCCCGGCAGAAAGGCCGGGATGAAGCCCACACGCACGCCGGAGAAGCCGCGCAGACGGCGCACCGCCTCCCACGCGGACCGCTGGTAGACGAAGCGGGCGCGCGGAAAGTCCCGCGTCCCGCCCACGTGGTCCACGTGGAAGTGCGACAGGATCACGGTTCGCACCTCCGACGGCGCGACCCCCCGCTCCGCGAGCTGCTCGACGGCCGTGGCTCCGGGGGGCAGGTGCATGGGCATGGCGAGCGCGTAGAGCCGCTCGGGAAAGCGACGCGTCTCCTCGACGAAGCGCGCCGAGTACCCCGTATCGAAGAGCACCACGCCGGCGGTCGGGTGCTCGATCACCGCCACCGCCGAGGCGAAGCGCACGGGTCTGAGCGATCCCCCGGCCATGACGGTGAACTCAGGATGCCGACAGCTCCCTGCCTCGAGAAACCAGACTCTAGGACGCGGCACGTTCCTGCTCCTTCCACCAGGCCACGAAGCGCTCCACCCCCTCGTCGACCGACACCGCCGGACGGTAGCCGAGCTCGCTCTGCGCGCGCGAGATATCGAGGGTGCGGCTCCGGCCGAGCACGCATACGGCGTACTGCGTGAGGAGCGGCTCGCGCGCCGGGAGGAACGCGCGGTGCACGGCCTCGAGCGCGCCGGCGGCCGTCCAGGCCACCCCGAAGGGGATCCGCCGCCGCCGACAGGCCATCCCGAGCGAGCGCAAGACCCGCTCGATGAGCTCGTAGAGCCTCACCGGCGCGCCGTTCGTGACGTTGTAGGTGCGGCCGATTGCGCCCGCCTTCTCGCCCGCGAGCAACAGGGCGTCCACCACGTTCTCCACGTAGGTCAGGTCCATCCAGGTCTGCCCGTCCCCGATCACGGGGAAGACGCCGCGGCGTGCCACCCGCAGCGCGCGGGGAAAGATCGCGCGGTCTCCGGGGCCGATGATCCCCTGCGGCCGGAGCACGACGGCGCGCAGGCCCTCGCGGGCCGCCTCGGCCACCTCCACCTCGGAGAGGCGCTTCGTCTCGGCGTAGTCGTTGATCCCGCAGGCGGGGAACGGGTCGTCCTCGCGGATCCCCAGGTGGTGCTCCTGGTCGATGTAGATGCTCGGGCTCGAGACGTGCACGAGCCGGGCCCCCGCCTCCCTCGCGGCCCTCGCCACGACGCGCGTCCCCACGACGTTCGACCGCACGAACTCCGCAGTCGGGCCCCAGGCCGAGGAGAGCGCCGCGCAGTGGTAGACCACCGACGCGGAGGCGCACGCCCGCGAGACCGTTGCCGCGTCGTCGATCTCCGAACGCACGAACTCCACCCCGGCCGCCACGAGCCGCGCGCCCTCCACGGGGTCGCGACCGAGCCCGACGACCCGCCACCCCTCGGCCACGAGGCGCCGCGCGAGCGCACCGCCCAGGAAACCCGTCGCCCCGGTGACTGTCGCGTGCATCTCGCGCGCTCCCACGGTCAATAATCGAAGGCCAGGGCCGAGGCCGAGAAGCCGGCGGCCGTGGCGAGCAAGAGGACCCGGTCACCGCGCTCGAGCCTCCCCTCGCGCACGCACTCGTCGAGCGCAAGCGGAATCGACGCGGCGATCGTGTTGCCGTACTTGTGCAAGGTCTGCACCCAGCGCGAGAGGGGGATCTCCAGACGCCGCCGCATCAGCTCCATCGCGGCGGAGCTGGCCTGATGCGGAATCACGAGGTCGAAGTCCTCCACGTCCAGGCCGCCCGCGTCGGCGAGCACCCGCTCGAGGAGGGGGGGCAGGGTGCGCGCCGCCATGCGAAACGCGTGCGAGCCCTCCATGTGAAAGAGGAAGTCGGCCCGGCGCTCCGCCGTGTACTGATGCGCGGGGAGCGCGCTGCCGCCGCCGCGGATCTCCGTGAACGAGGAACCCTCGGCCCACGTTCCGCAACGCGCGGCGAGGATGCGCGACGGACGGCGCGCGAGCGGGTCGTCCTCCTCGACGCGCCCGACGACGGCTGCGGCCGCGGCGTCGCCGAAGAGCATCGCCGCCTCGGGCTGGTCGTGGTTCAGCCCGCAGCTCGCCACGTCGGCAGCCACGATCAGCGCCCGCCCGTACCGCCGCGCCGCGAGCAAGACCGACGCCAGATCGAGCGCGACGAGAAAGCTCATGCAGGTGGCGCCCAGGTCGAAGGCCGCCTTTCCCGCCCACTCCGGGCCAAGGCGCTTCAGCATCAACGCCGCGTTCGACGGGATCGGCTGCTCGGGAGTCCCGCAGGCGGCGATCAGCACGTCGATGTCGCCGGCGTCGAGGCCCGCGCTCTCGAGCGCCCGCTGCGCTGCGGCCGCCCCCATCTCGGAGGCCGTCTCCCCGTCCGCGTAGTAGCGCCCTTGCACGCCAGAGAGCTGGGCGCTCGTACCCACGGGGAGTCCGAGCCAGCCGTCCACCGTCTCGGACGGGACGTGCTTGCGGGGAAGATACCGCCCGGTGGAGACGATGCGCACGGGGAGGGGTCGCGACGCCACGGTCACTCTCCTCCGCGCGGAGCGCGGCCGCCGACGTCGAGCATGCCGAGGAGGAGCGCGACCAGGTCACCGACCACGAGACACCCACCGTACTCCGCGCGGCTGACGTGCAGCCCCAGCTCCTCCTCGAGGGCCAGCTCGAGCTCGAGGAGCTTGAGCGAGTCCGGACCCAGCGCGTCGAGCTGCACCTCGGGACGAAGCGCCTCTTCCGGTCGCTCGAAGAGCTGCGCGAGCCGCTGGCGGACGTAGGTCGAGACGCGCTCCGCCCGGGCGGCCGGGCTCGCCGCGGCGAGCTCCTCCCGCGTGGGCACCGCCACCGCAATGACCGAGGGGCGCGAGGCACTCTCGCCGACGAGGGCGAGCTCTCCGGCGAGGTACGCAGCGCGCGCTGCCCCCCGCTGGACCTTGCCGCTCGAGGTCTTCGGCAGCTCTCCGGGGCGGAGGAGCACGACCGCGTGCACCGCCACGTCGCAGGCCGCGGCCACGCGCTCGCGCACGGCAGAGGCCACGTACTCCACCGCCTCTACCTGGGTGTCGCTCGCCACCTCGGCCAGGACCGCCAGCGCCTCCATCCCCCCCCGCTCGACGGCCACCGCCGCGACGCACCCCGCTCGCAGCGCCGGGTGCGCCGCCTCCACCGCGTGCTCCACGTCCTCGGGGTGAAGGTTGCGCCCGCGCACGATCACCACGTCCTTGCGCCGGCCCACGAGGTAGAGCTCGCCGTCGCGGAGGAAACCGAGGTCACCGGTGCGCAGGTACCGCGTCTGACCGTCGCCCGCGAGCGTGGCGCCGAAGACCCGCTCGCTCTCGGCGGCGCGCCCGAAGTACCCCTGGGCCACGCTCGGGCCCGCGAGCCAGAGCTCTCCGACGGTGTCGGCGGGCGCCGGCCGCGAGCTGTCGGGGTCCACGATCACGAGCCGCTGGTCGGGAAGCGAGCGCCCGCAGCCGACCAGCGCGCGCGTCTCGGGCCCGGCCACCTCCTGGGGATCGATGCGGTGTCGCTGGAGCGCCGCCCGGCGCACGTGCAGAACGCGCGGTGCCGCCCCCCGCGCCCCCCCCGTGACGAGCAGGGTGGCCTCGGCCAGCCCGTAGGCCGGATAGTGCACCTCGGCGCGGAAGCCCGACGGTGCGAACGCCTCGGTGAAACGCTCGAGCGACTCGGCACGCACCGGCTCGGCACCGTTGCAGGCCAGCTTCCAGCTCGACAGGTCGAGCTCTCGCCGCTCCTCCTTGGGGATCTTGCGCACGCAGAGGTCGAGCGCGAAGTTCGGAAAGGGGCTCGTGGTCCCGCGGTAGCGCTGGATGGCCCGGAGCCAGCGCGAGGGCTTCTTGAGGAATGCCATCGGGGACAGGAGCACCCCGAGAAGTCCCCCCCAGATGGGCTGCAGGATCCCGCCGATGAGCCCCATGTCGTGATAGTTGGGCAGCCAGCAAACGTACACGCTCTCCGGCGTGTGCTCTGCGAGGGTGTGGATCGCCGCCGAGTTGTGGAGCAGGTTGCCGTGGCTGACCATCACGCCGCGCGGCGCGGCCGTGGAGCCCGAGGTGTACTGGAGAAAGGCGAGGGAGTCGGTCCCGACGGAGGGCGCGGTCCACGCCTCGGCGTCGGAGGTCCCGAGCTCGTCGGCCACCACCTGTTCGAGAGCCGCGAGCTCGGGCGCCACGGTGGCGAAGGCGGCGCGCATCGTCGCCACCTCGGCGGTCGTCAGGAGGAACCGAGCCCGCGCGTCGGCGGCGATGCCGAGGAAGCGCGGCAACGTGCGCGCGAGGCGGGCCGGGTCGGGGGGCCAGACGGGCACCGCTACCGCCCCGGCGTAGAGACACCCGAAGAACCCGACCACGAAGTCGAGGCCCGGCGGATAGAGCAGGATCACCCGCTCTCCCGTCGCCCCCGCGCGCACGAGGCCCGCGCCCACCGCCCGCGCCCGGAGGTCGAGCTCCCCGTACGAAAGGTGCCGCTCGCGCTCCTCCCCATCCTCGAGATAGGTGAAGGCCCGGCGCTCGGGCTCGAGGCGTGCGCGCGCGCGCAGCACCTCCACGAAGGAGGCGCAGGTGAACGTGGTCGCCGGAGGCGCGAAAGGCCCCTCGGGCGGAAGTCGCATCGCCGTCACTCCACCCCCCGCCTCGATCGGTCCATGATACCAAGGATAGCGCGCCCCCAACGACTCGACCTCGCCATCATGAGGCGCCCGGCTCCGCCACGAGGAGGCGGCGAGCGACCCGGCAGACTCCGTCGAAGGTCGGCCGCGCCATCATCGGCCGGACCTGGTGCATGAAGGCCGCCTCGCGCTCGAGGCCGACCACCCGCCGCGCGACCTCGGCCAGCATGGCGACCACGCCGAGCGAATCGCCTCCGAGCGCGTAGAAATCCGCCCGGGCGTCCAGGCGCGCCGCATCCAGCGACAGGGCGCGCGCCCAGATCTCCACCACGGCCGCCTCCACGGCATCGCGGCGGGTCGGGTCGCGGACCTCCGCCGAAGCGGGCAACGCGGGGTCCGGCAAGGCCGCCAGGTCCACCTTGCCGTTGACGGTGAGCGGGAGCGTCTCGAGCCGCACGAAGCAGCCGGGAAGCATCGCCGGGGGCAGCCGCTCCGCGAGCCACACGCGCAGCGCCTCGTCGGAGGTCGGCTCCCGCAGCACGACCCAGGCGCAGAGCGCGACCTCCGGCCCGCGGGGCCTCCCGCGCACGACCGCCCGCTCGACGGCGGGATACGCCTCGAGCGCGGCCTCGATCTCCGCGGGCTCGATGCGGTAGCCGCGGAGCTTCACCTGCTCGTCCACACGCCCGAGGTACTCGAAGCCGCGCTCCTCGGACCAGCGTGCCAGGTCCCCCGAACGGTAGGCGCGCGCCCCGTCCGAGAGCGTCACGAAACGCGCCCGGTCCGCCTCCGCCGCGTTCACGTACCCGCGGGCCAGGCCGCGGCCGGCCAGAACCAGCTCTCCGCACGCCTCCCGCGACACCGGAGCGCCGTCCGCGTCGAGAAGCGCGACCTGCGTGTTGGCGATCGGGCGACCGATCGGCACGCTCTCGCCCCCCGCGTCCTTCTCGGCGTCGAAGCGATGGACGAGGCAGCCCACCGTGGCCTCGGTGGGACCGTACTCGTTCAGGATCCGACAGGCCGCGCCGAAGCGGGCCTGCGCTCGCACCGCCAGGCCCGACGTGAACGCCTCACCCCCGACCACGAGCGTGTCGATCCCGCGCGGCCTGAGGTCGAGCTGCTCGATGAGTGAGAGGTGCGTCGGCGTGAGCTTCAGCGCGGTGGCCCCCGCGCGCGCGACCACGTCCTCGAGCAGCCGATGATCGAGCTCGCCCGGAAAGAGCGCCACGCTCCCCCCCGCCACGAGCGGCACGAACAGCGACGTGATGGACAGATCGAAGGCCAGCGAAGTGAAGAGCGCGAACCGCGTACGGTCGGTCGCCTGGTACGCACCGCGGGCCCACCCGACGTAGTTGGCGAGGCTCTCGTGCTCGAGCTCGACCCCCTTCGGCCGCCCGGTCGAGCCGGAGGTGTAGATGAGGTACGCGCGGTCCGAAAGGCGCGGAGCTTCTGGCCAGGGTCCTCCGACGGACGCAGGCTGCGGCGCGCCCTCCGCGTCACCGAGGCTCTCGAGCGGGAGCACCACGCCAGGTAACGCGACCCCCTCGAGGCGACGCGCCTGCTCGGCGCCCACCAGGCAGAGCGCGGCTCCCGAGTCCGCGAGCAGATACCGGAGGCGCTCGACCGGCTGCCGGGGCTCGAGCGGAAGCCACGCCGCACCGCTCTTCAGGATGCCTAAGATGGCCGAGACCCCCTCGAGCGTGCGGTCCGCGAGCAGCCCCACCACGCTGCCGCGACCCACTCCCTGGCGAGCGAGGGCGCGCGCGATCCGCTCCGCGTCGCGGTCCAGCGCGCCGTGCGTGAGACGCCGCTCTCCCTCGACGAGCGCCGTGGCCTCTGGACAGGCCCGCGCCACCGTAGCCAGCTGCTCCACCACCGTGCCCTCGCGAGCGAAGTCCACCGTTGGACCCGCGACGCGCGCTACCGAACGATCGAGCGCGGCCGCCAGTCGCTCGAGGAGCGCGTCGGCCCGCGCCTCCTGCCCCTCGCCGCGCGGCGCCGCCAGGGTGAGCTCCAGGTGCCGGTCGTTTTCCACGGTCACCAGCGTGAGCGGTGAGAGCGGCGCGTGAACCGGTAGCGAGTAGACCGCGCGCGCGGCGAAGCCGGGGCACGAGCAGGCGGCGAGCTCGACCCGCCCGAGGTGCGACAGGATAGCTGAGCCCAGGTAGCGCCCCCTGCGTCGCTGCTTCGCGAGCAGGCGCCGGAGGGCCACGAGGAGGAGCCCGGTGGGCAGGGCCGAGACAACCCCCTCGGTGCCGTCTGCGGCCAGCTCGGCCTTGGCCGCGAGGGCCGCGACGAGCCGCTCCTGCAGCGTCTCCCAGCTCTCGCCGCGCTTCGCCTCGAGAAAGATGGGCAGGCTCAGGTTGGCCGTGGAGGGGGGGCCCTCGTCGTGGCGGCGCAGGTCCACGGGCACCATGTAGCGCCCGCGCCCGTCGTCCAGCTCGGCGGCGAGGCGCGCCGCCAGCCGCGCCACGAGCGCGGGGTGCCTCCCCGGTACCGTCCTTCGCCGCCAGAAGAAGGCCGTGTCGTCGACGCCCGCCCCGGCGAGCGGTGAGACGCAGTCGAAGTCCACGCGAGGGCGCCGCGCCGGTCTTCCCGTGGCCCGCAGGAGGGAGTGGTCGGTCTGCCCCGATCCGGCCTTCTCCGGCTCCTCACCGCGGAGCACGCGAAAGACGTCCTTCAGCCAGAGGAGCACGCCTTGCCCGTCCATCACCCCGTGGAAGGCCCGGAAGACCAGGCGCGGCGGCGTGCCGCGAAGCAGGAGCACCTCGCAGGTCGGCCCCTTCTTCGGGTCGAGCGGCTCTCGCGTGAACGCCGCCCGCTCGAAGTCGTACCCGTCGAAGCCGGCCTCCTCCAGCTCGCGCACCGCCGGGGCCTGCCCGCTGTCTACCCACCAGCGCCCCCGGCGCACGAGACGCGCTCCGGGGCAGGCCGCGGAGGCGCGCTCCACCGCGTGGCGCAGCTGCTCCGCCTCGATGGCGCCCTCCCCCTCCACGAAGACCTGCAGGGCGAAGGGGGGCGAGAGCCGCAAGCCCGCGAGGTAGAGCCGCTCGCTCGGGGAGATCCGCCGGCGAAAGCCGGGTCGCGGGTCACCAGACATGGGGTGCATGACTCGCGCGGCACGCTCCGCCAGTCAATTCGTTCTTGACCTGCTCGGATGTTCAGTCATGCTCAGGACACGTCGCCGGCTGACCCGGCGCAACCTTCAGAGCTGACGATGAGCGACCCTACCCGAACCCGGGCCGACGGCCCGCCACGCTATTGGCTCCGCCAGGGTGACGCCGTGGAGTGGCTGCGCGGCCTCGCCGACCGCTCGGTAGAGCTCGCGATCTCGGATCCGCCCTACGAGTCCCTATATGTTCTCCGACGCCGAGACGATGTTCGTGGCCAAGCCGATCGCCGAGCGCTGCGGCTTCAAATTCTGGAAGCCTCTCGTGTGGGACAAGCAGAAGATCGGCATGGGATATCACTACCGCTCGCGCTACGAGTTCATCCTCTTCTTCGAGAAGGGCAAGCGCAAGCTCCAGGACCTCTCGATCCCGGACGTCATCGCGGCGCCACGCATCCACAAGGGCTACCCGACGGAGAAGCCCGCCGAGGTGAGCGAGGTGCTCGTGCACCAGAGCGCGAGTCCGGGAGGCATCGTGGCCGACCCCTTCGTAGGAGCGGGCAGCACGGGCGTGGCCGCAGTTCGCGCGGGCTGCGCCTTCTGGGGCTGCGACGTGAACCCCGAGGCGCTGACGATCACCGAGTCCCGACTGCGGGAGCTCGGTGCGCTCGCCGAGAGCTCGCCCCCCGCGCCGCGCCGAAGCGTCCCGACGCAGCTTCGTCTGGCCGGCGGCACCGCGCTCGAGTAAGGTGGGGCCCCCACGCGACGAGGGACGCCCGTGTGTCTGGTCTACGCGGGCGAGGGTTTCTCACCCGGCATCCTGCACATGCTCGCCGCGACGCCCATCGCCGCGTACTGCCTCCCCTCCGACGTCACGCTCATGATCCCGCCGGAGGCGGTCGCGAGGTCGGCCGCCAGGACCTGAGGATGCCAGGCGGGCGGTAATCACCGATCTCCGCGCCCATCCACGGCCCCTGGAACCGCGCTCGTAGGAATCAGTCCTCGTAGCTTCCAGCCCGTCTTCAAGAGCCAGGTCCGCGGCTCGAGCACCGGCGGGTCTCCGTCGGGCGGCACTGGCACGAGGTCCTTCCAGCCATTGAAGAAGCGGGCCGAGCTGCATGCGTCCAGGTCGCGCCGCGGCACCCACTTGCCCCGGGCACGTTCGTGCTTCCGACGATTTTTAAGCACAAACACGTCACAATGCGCGTCGTACCGAGGTGCGGGTCGTCCACTATCGGTGGCATCCGCTGCACGGCCGCGAGGTTCTGGTCTGCGTCGACGAGCGCTTCCCCGGTGCGCTTCGCTGCTTCGTTGCCGATGATCCTGATCGGTATTGTTTGGTTCCCTCCTGGATGTTCGACGCGTCGGTCTGCGCTCGCATGCGACTCGCCCCCGAAGCCCATGTCAGCTGGCAAGCGCTTGCCGATCTGAAATGTCTCGTCGAGGAAGCGGGGCCGAATACAGCGCTGGACGAGCGGTTGACGTCGGGGCGACATGCGGCCCATGAGACGACAAACTCGACCCCATCAGCTGGTGCTGGGATCCGCGCGTCCGACGCTGCCGACCTGGAGGTCGCTGCCCGGCGAGTGTCGCGACGAGGTCATGCAGTTGCTGGCGCGCATGATCAAGGAACAGGTCCGGTGCGAGCGCGCCGCCGCAAGCGCTCCGGAGGTGGACGATGAGTGACAAGGTCGGCGAACGCCATCTGCGACGGAAGGCCATCCTGTACGTGCGGCAATCGACGGCTCAGCAGCTCAGGCACAACGAGGAGAGTCGGCGGCTACAGTACGCGATGCGGGATCGTCTCGGCACGCTCGGCTGGCAGGAGGCCGAGGTTATCGACGAGGACCTCGGACGGTCTGCCGGGGGTCTGGTCGAGCGTGCCGGGTTTCAGCGGTTGGTCACGCAGGTGACCCTGGGCGAGGTAGGCGCGGTAGCGGCACGCGAGCTGTCGCGCTTCGCCCGCAACAGCCGGGACTGGCAGAAGCTGATCGAGGTCTGTCGTTACGTGGATACGCTCTTGGTCGACCAGGATGCGGTCTATGACGCGCGACAGAGCAACGACCGACTGCTGCTCGGGCTCAAGGGCAGCCTCAACGAGTATGAGCTCGACCTG
>JADLHG010000012.1 GCA_020848905.1 Deltaproteobacteria bacterium | reverse complement strand
TCGCATTGGCCGCGAGGCGCCCGGCAGGCAAGGAGCGCCGAGCACCGGAGCGGAGCAGCCTTGTGGCGCTGTGAGCACCGGAGCGCAGGCGCGACACAGCCTGCCGGGATGGATCGCGGCCAAGGTGACCATGTTTAGAAGCCGAAGAAGCCCCCGCCGCCAAAGCTCACCTTGAACTCCATGCGACGCAGGTCGGCCTCGCGCGTCTCCGTCGGGCGCACGTCGTTTCCGCGGTGCACGGCCACGCCGGCGACCTCGATGCCGTCCCGCCCCTCGGCCTCGCGCAAGAGGTACTTCATGAAGGAGGTCGAGACGTATCCGTCCGAGTCGTGGCGGCGCTCGACGCCCAGCGTCTGAACCAGCGAGCGCCCGAGCCCCTCGTCCATCAGGCGGAAGCCCGCCCGCGGGACGAAGAAGCGCACCACCCGCTCGAGCCCGTCCTCGGGGTCGGTGATGCGGCGCGTGCGCTCCTCCTTCTCTACGTTCAAGTTGAGCGGGCGCATCGTCCAGCGGCCGTCGGCCAGCCGCGCCATGCGCCGCGCGAAGATCGTGACGCAGTTCAGGCCCCAGTCGCCGCCCCCGGCGTTGTATTCGCCGAGCTCCGCCTTGCCGTTCGTGGTGGACCGCCGCAGCCGCGCGAAGTCCTCCCGGATGCACGCCTCCGCCTCGGGGGAGAGCTTCAAGAGCACCTCGTAGCGCGGCGTCTGGTTCACCGGCCGAAGCTCGGCCACGCGCAGGTTGTGCGTGCCGTTGAAGTCCACCACCGTGTTGCCGTAGCGCCAGAGGACGTGCCCCCGCCCCTCGGCCATCATCACGCCGAGGTAGCCCTGCGAGGTGGCCCGCGCGTAGTCGTCGAGCTGCTCGTTCGTGACCTCGAAGATCGTGCGCTGCTGCAACGCCCGGGCAGCCCGCGGCGCCGGCGCGCGTTCCTCCCGCTCGCCCCGCTCACCAAAGAAGGCCTCGTCCCCGAAGTCGTAGGCACCGGCCCCGAACCCGCCCGCGTCATGCGCTCCACCCCGCGGCGTCACCAGGGGCTCGGCCTCCCCGACGATGCCCTGTCCCACGCGACCCCGGCGTCCGCCGCGCGCGCCACGCTCTCCCCGGGCACGGTCGCCGCGGAAGAGGCCGCCGAAAGTGAAGCCCTCCTGCAGGGCCGGAGTCGCGACGAAGCGGGCCGGCTGCCGGCGCGCAAAGAATTCGCCGAGGTCCGCCCCCGCGCGGGTTGCCGCAAAGAGTATTGCTACTAGAAGCAGTCGAGCCGCGATCCGGCGCATGATCCCTCTCCCGTACCAGGCCGCCTGGCTGCGACCGAGCCCTCGGCTGTGCAACCGATGGACCAGCGCCTAAGGGCGCGACAGTGCACGGCCCTCGGAGGATCGGGTCACCGGATTTCGAGTGCTTGGGCCTAAGGCTCGGAGGGCGGGCGCGCCCTCGCTGCCGTCTCGGGGTTGCGGCAGCGCGTGCGGTCCGGCCAACGGCCAGGCACCCCGAGGGAGGGCGGCCGCGCTACTGCGTCAGGGCTTGCAGACCTGCCGGTTTCCCCGCTGCTTGCGAATCGTGCCGAGGAGCTTGCTCGCGTTGCCGGCCTGCGCGTGGCTCTTGAAGCGCTTGAGGAGCTCGTTCAGGAAGAGCTGCGCGTCGCCGCAGAACTGGAGCTGATAGAAGGACATGCCGATGTGATAGAGCGCGTCGGGATACGCGGCGCTCTTCTTGTGCTCCTCGATCACCTTGCGGTACTCGGTGATGGCCGGCGCGTACTTCTGCTCGGCGTAGTAGCTGTGCCCGAGCATGAGCTGCGCCGAGGCCGTTCGCGCGTCCCCCGCGTGGCGCGTCAGGTACGCGCGAAAGAGGCGCCGCGCCTCGTTCTGATCGCCGCTGCTGTACTTGGAGGTGGCGAGCCGGTAGTGCTCGTCCTTGTTCTCGGGGATAGCGGCCTGAGGCGTGGGCGCGTTCTTGGTCCCGAGCTCTTCCACGCGCCGGGTCAGATCCGACACGTTCTTCTGCGCCACCTCGACCTGGCCGCTCAGCTGGGCGACCCGCGCCCCCAGCCGCTCCACCTGCGCTCCGACGTCCGCGCTGTTGCGCGTCAGGAGCGCCGTAGCCTGCTCGATCAACCCCTTGAGCTTCTCCTGCTCCTCCTCGGTCTGCTGGACCTTCTGCGCCAGCCGCTTCTTCAGCTCTTCGATGTCCTTCTTGAGCTGATCGCCTTCGTCGCTGGTCATACAGCCGGCGGCGGCGACAGTGAGCGCGAAAGCAAGGCCGATGATCCGCATGCGAGAGCGCTAGTCCCAGAGGAAGTCGACGCGCCGATCCTTGGCCCAGGTCCCCTCGTCGCTCCCCTTGGCCTCGAGCTCCCCCTTGGAGACGGGACGCAGGCGCCCTTGCTGCACGCCGAGCGTCTGCAGATAGCGCTGCACCGACTGCGAGCGCTTGTCCCCGAGCGACAGGTTGTACTCTTCGGTCCCGCGCGGGTCGGTATGTCCCTCGAGCCGCATGCGCCGTCCGGAGACCGACTTGACGCACTTGGCGGCCGCCTGGAGCCGATTCGTGGCCTCCGTCGTCAGCACATGCTCGTCGAAGTCGAAGTAGACCGACTGCGGGGTGCACGGGGCGCCCCCACTCGCGGGAGGAGGCGCCACGCACCGTCCGTTCTGGCACTCCTGGTTCTCGGGGCAATCCATGTTGGTCTGGCAGTCCCCCGGCCTCAGGCACTTGCCGTTGCGACACTTGCCCCCGGGACCGCACTCCACGTCGGTCGTGCACGCGCCGCAGCGGTGGTCCTTGCACCCTTGCCCCGCGGGGCAATCCGCCGCAGTCTCGCACCAGCCCGCTATCGCCTCGCAGCGGCCACCCTTGCATTCCTTGCCCTTGGGACAGTCGCGGACGTTGCGGCACTGCTGGCACATCCCGTTGACGCAGAACTCGCCCTCCTTGCAGTGCTCGTCCTTGTCGCACTTGGGGTACTTGGGGGTGCAGGACAGGGCGAACAGCGAGGCACCTACGAGCAGCGTCAACCCGAGCAGCGAACGCGACATGTCCCCTCCATCTCCTCGGCCCGCACGGCCGCACGAGCCGGTGCGACGGTATGCTGGGCCTCGGGGGATGTCAACTGGGCTATGCTTCGCCCCATGCGCGCCGCCACGATCCTGATCGTCGATGACGAGCCCAACATCCTGACCACCTTGCGTCGTGCGCTCGAGCTCGAGGACTACCGCGTCGATGTGGCACCCTCCGGCAGCGCGGCCCTCGAACGGGTGAAGCGCGAGACCCCGGAGCTCGTGCTTCTCGACGTCGCGATGCCCGGGCTCGACGGACTCGAGGTGCTCGGGCGCCTCCGGACCGACCACCCCGAGCTCCCCGTGGTGATGATGAGCGGCCATTCGACCATCGAGACCGCGGTGCAGGCCACCAAGCTCGGGGCCTTCGATTTCGTCGAGAAGCCGATCTCCACCGAGAAGCTCCTCATCACGCTGGCGAACGCGCTCCGGCTGACCCGCCTGCGCGAGGAGAACGACGACCTGCGGCGCCGCGCCGGGGACGCGGGGGCGATGGTCGGCCACGGCCCCGCGATGCGGCAGATCCTCGAGACGATCCGCAAGACCGCCCCCACGAGCGGGCGGGTGCTGATCACCGGCCCGAACGGCACGGGCAAGGAGCTGGTGGCGCGCGCGCTGCACGAGGGCTCCAGGCGCTCCGCCGGCCCCTTCGTGAAGGTCAACTGCGCGGCGATCCCGCAGGACCTGATCGAGAGCGAGCTCTTCGGCCACGAGAAAGGCGCCTTCACGGGGGCCACGGCGCTGCGCCGCGGACGCTTCGAGCAGGCCAGCGGCGGCACGCTCTTCCTGGACGAGATCGGCGACATGAGCCTCGGTGCGCAGGCCAAGGTCTTGCGCGTGCTGCAGGAGGGCGAGCTCGAGCGCGTGGGCGGCAGCGAGACGATCGCCGTCGACGTGCGCGTGATCGCGGCCACGAACAAGGACCTCCCGGCGGAGATCCGCGCCGGCCGCTTTCGCGAAGACCTCTACTACCGACTGAACGTGGTGCCCATCGAGGTCCCGCCGCTGCGCGCCCGACGGGAAGATCTCCCGGCGCTCGTGGCGTCGTTTCTGACCCAGGCCTGCGCCCTGCACAGCAAGCGCCCGAAGACGATCTCGCAGGGGGCGCTCTCGCTCCTCATGCAGCACGACTGGCCGGGCAACGTCCGCGAACTGCGCAACACCGTCGAGCGCCTGGTCATCCTCACGGAGCACGACGCGATCGACGAGGCCGACGTGCAGGGGGTGCTGCCGCAGGTGAAGGCCGTGCGGGGGCGTTATCAGCCCGGCGTGGCGCTCCGGGACCTCATGGCCACGGCCGAGCGCGAGCTGATCCTGGCCGCGCTCGAGGAGCACGGCGGCAACGTGGCCAAGGCCGCGAGCGCGCTGCAGCTCGAACGAAGCCACCTCTACAAGAAGCTCCGCGCGCTGGGCATCGAGCGCGAAGGCGCCGGCGAGCGCGAGGAGGAGTAAGCGCAGGACTTCGACCGAAGGAGACGAGCCCCGGTCGTAATGCGGGTGCGTCCGTCGGGCTCACCGCTTCGCGGGCCCCGCGCCGCCCCGCGGCCCGCGAAGGCGCGCCACCGGAGCCGTGACGAACTTCACCGCCGAGCGCGCCGCCCCGAGCAGCGTCTGACGTACGCCAGCCCAGCCGGTCGGTCGCGCCGGCGGAGTCGCGGCGAGGAGCTCGCGGAGTCGCGGCGCGAGCTCGCCGAAGCTCGAGAAGAGGATCTGCCCACGAAAGCGCGGCGCGCCGGCGTGGTCGGTCTGCCGCACCTTGCGGATCGCCACCAGGCGCACGTTCTCGCGCCCGAGGAGCTCCAGCGCCTGGGCGTAGACCTCGGGGTCTTGCTCCCCGGAGTCGCCGACGAGGGCGAAGCGATAGCCGGGGAAGAGCTCCTTGACCAGCGCGAGCTGCGCGAGCTTGTAGGCGCGGTGGTCGAGGAGCGAACCCTGCTTGCCCGCCCCGCGCGTCGCGCCGAGTCGCTTCATGAGCAACGGTATCCGCGGGAACTGCTCGAGCGCGAGCGTCTGGCAGATCGCCGCGAAGAGGCCGGTAGGACGGCTGGTGATGAAGACCATCGGCAGGCCCCCCTCGGCGAGCTCGCGGTACCGCTCGGGGGCGCCTTCGACCGCGCGCACGGCGGTCGGCGGGGCCGCGAGGGCCCGGTACGCAGCGCGCACCTTGTGCTCGGCCAGCCCCACGTCGATGGCCGTATCGTCGAGGTCGCTGATCACGAGCGTCGGGGGCACGGCGGCGCCCCGCGCCGAGGGAGACAGAAAGAGCTGGCCGTGCGCGCTCGGTGTCCCGAGGGGCGCGTCGGCGAGGCGAACGTCAACCGCGTGCTCCCCGGGACGCATCCCCCGCAGGTCCTCGGGGCGAAGCCGCAGCTCGAAGTAGCCCCGGTGGTCGGTCTCGACGACAAACGGCAGGGCCCCGACGCGGATCGTGACGCGCTGGCGCGCCTCGGGGGTGGGAAAGATACCGCGCACCGCCCGCAGCGCGCGGCCGAGCTCGGTCCGCGGCTCCCAGCCGTAGACATCGAGCGGGCTCGGCCGAACCACGCGCCCCGAGACGCGCGCGCCGTCCAGCGTGCCGAGGCCGTCGTAGACCGCGATCGCCGGGGCGGCCCGCGCCTCGCCCGTGAGGAGCACGCAGGCCAGCACCGAGGCCAGCCCGAGCGACGGGGCGATGCGCCCGAACGCGCGCGTTCGCGTCCGCATCAGTACCTCACCGACTTGAGCACGAGGAAGTGATCCGAGAGCACGGTGCGAAGCACCGCCTGGTCCACGATCTCGAGGGACGTGGCCAGCACGTCGAACTTGTGGCGCAGGTCCAGGCTGACGAAACCGAGCGCCCTGCCGAACTTGTGCACCACCGTGGGGTCCAGGCTGAAGGCGAAGGCGTGCGTCGGCCGCAGGTCCGGCTCCTCCACGCCGAGCTCCCGGAGGGGGCCGAGCATGTCGCGCAGGATGGCGAGCTGCGAGCGAGCCCGCCCGAAGACGAAGGCGTTGGTGTCGCCGGCGGCGATGATGCGGTGCACGAGCCCCCGCTCCTTCAGCCGCGCCACCACCGCGTCGAGCTGCCGCCGTCGGTGGGTGTTCTTGCCCGCGGCGTCGAGGTGGAAGTTCGCGACCACCACCGGCTCGCCGCCGTCCACGGGGTCGAGCACGCCCACGAGGGCGAAGCGCTGCTCGGGCTTGCCGCCGTTGCGGTTGACGTAGATCTTCTCGAATCCTTCGAGCTTCTCCACGAGCGGTAGCTCCACGAGCTCGGGCTCGCCCCGCAGCCGGAACCTGCGCGCATCGTAGATGATGCTCAGGCCCTCGCGCGTGACGTGCCGGAAGGCCCCGGGGGGACCGAGCGCCTGGGCCACCTTCTCGCCGTGCTTCGCCTCGGCCTCTTGCAGGAGCAGGAGCCCGAGTCCGGCCCGCGTCTGAAGCTGGCGGTAGGTGGCGAGCAGCTTGTCGATGGTGAATCCGCGCATCACGTTGTGCGTCACGACCGTCAGCTCGCGCTCCGCAGGCCCTCGCGCGGGCGGCGTCTCTCGCCCGATGGACCGGCGATCGAGCCCCGCCCGCAGCACCGCCACGAGCACGGGGGCGAGGACGGCCGTCGAGGCGGCGAGCACTCGCCCCCACGTGGGCGAGACGCGTGGCAGGACCATCCACCCCGTCACCGAGCTCCGGACAGGCTCGGTCTGCCGGGCATGGGCGCGCGGAGCTCCTCCCAGCAGGCAGCTGCCGCAGAAGAGGAGGATGGCGACTCGATACGACATGACGTCTCCTCCGAGGACGAACGAGGGCTCAGAGCAAAAGCCGCGCCAGCCGCACTCGGCCCCCGCCCCGCCTCGACCCCGCAGAGATCCCGTCGGGAGCTCCGGCCCCCCTCGTCCGGCTTGCGCCGCGAGGCAGGGGACGACCGGCCCCGGCACCGGCCACCAGGGGCAAACGATCGCCCACGACGCTGGGCATGCTGCGGCGCGGTAGAAGGCCCCTTCATCGCCACGCGCTTTTCTCCTATAGTCGGCGCTCCCCCAGGCGGAGCGTGATGATGATGCGATGGGCTTTGATCGTACTCGTGGGTCTGTGGAGCGCTGCGGCCGCGGCGGAACCTTCCCCGCGGTGGCGCCTGAACGTGAATCCCGGCTTCGGCAGCGACGTGAGCGATCGGGTAACCCCGCCGCGGCTGCGCCTGGCCCAGGCCGGCGAGGAAGAGGCCGACCCCGAGGAGCCCAAGAAGCCCGCCGAGGCCAAGCCCGGCGAGGAGCCGGCCAAGCCCGGCGAGACCGCCAAGCCCGGCGAGGAGCCGAGCAAGCCCGGCGCGACGGCCAAGCCCGCGGACGAGCCCGCCAAGCCCGCCGCGACCAAGGTGGGCGAGCCCGCCCCGACGCCCGCGACGGAGGCGGCGGCCAAGAAGTCCGACGTGAGCTACGGCATCGGGCTCCACGTGCGGGGCATCTTCGTGCCCACCTGGTTTCTGAACCTGTTCCTGCAGGCCTCGACGCCTCTCAACTCGATGGGCTTCGGCGCGGAGTTCATCCGGCGCAAGGGTAACTTCGACCTCGTGGCCTCGGTGGACTACGGCTTCTACAGCCCGCGCGACGGAAACTACCTGGGCAAGAACAAGAACCCCGCCGTGGACACGGACTACCTGCAGTTCAAGAACCTGAGCGTGCTCGGCTTCAACGTGCACTTCCTCTGGCACCACTACTTCCTGAAGTGGTTCTCGCTGGTCTACGGCGCGGGCGTGGGCCTCGGCGTGGTGCTCGGCAACATCTACCGCGTCTCGAACGATCCGGACCGCTGCAACCAGAACACCTTCCGCGACGCGAACGCCTGCTATCCGAAGGGGATGGACCCAGCGCGGCGCGAGGAGTGGCTCTCCGATCCGAAGAACCAGGGGACGAGCGATTCGGATAGCCCGAACTCCCCCAAGGTCTACAAGGAGACGGGCAAGTGGCCGGTGATCCCCATCGTGCACCTGCTCATCGGCGTGAACTTCAAGATCAGCGAGCAGTTCAGCGTGCGCGTGGACGGCGGCTGGCGCGACGCGTTCTACGCGGCGGCGACGGGGCAGTACTTCTTCTAGAGGGTTTCTCGCCAGAGCAGCTTCGCCCCCGCGGCGTAGAGCTCCACCACCACCTCGGCCCCCTGCCCCTTCGGCGTGATGCGCACGATGCCGTAGTTCGGCACCGCCTTGGAGAAGACCACCTCGGGCGGCAGCGGCGACGGGGGCGCGAAGGCCGGCGCGCTGATCGGACCGGCCATGACCTCCACGATCCCTTCCGGGTGGTGGTGCACCGAGGCGCGGTGGTTGTCGCCCGTCAGGACGAGCGCGCCCTTCGGACCGAGCTTGGCCAGCATGGCGAGCAGCTCCGCGCGTTCGGTGGCGAAGCCGGACCACGCATCGGTGCCGGTGATCGTGTAGCGCAGCGGCACGCTCGAGACGACGAGCTTCACCTTGGCCGTGGAGGCGGCGAGCGCCTTCTCGAGCCAGGCCTTCTGCGCCGCGCCGAGCATCGTCTTGGTCGGCCCGTCGGGCATCGCGTTGGCGCTGCGAAAGGACCGCGTGTCGAGGAGGAAGAGCTCCGCGAGCGCGCCGAGCCGCAGCGTCCGGTAGTTGCTCGGCGCCGCTCCCGCCGTCGGCCGGAACGGAAAGTAGTCGTGCCACGCCTTCACGCCGCGCGTCACCAAGAGCGCCCCCGCGCTCGAGGCCGAGAAGGCGCCATCCCAGTTGTCGCGCACCTCGTGGTCGTCCCAGATGGCCACGAGCGGCATGGCGCCGGCGAGCCGACCAATGGGCGCGACGGTGCGCACCTCCTGGTGCCGCTCCCAGAAGTCGACCTGGGTCACCGCCACCGGCTTGACGAAGGAATCCATGTACGGGAAGTCCCCCAGGTTGAGATAGAAGAGCGGCGCGTGCTGCGGCAGCTCGTCGAAGATCGCGTTCTGCGCGATGAGATCCGGGCGCACCCCGACGTCCGCGCTGAAGGCGAAGGTCACGCTCTCGGCTGCCTCGGGCGCCGGCGGAGTACGCACGCGCGTCGCCGCCCCTACGTTGTGGAGCCCGCCCGCCGCTCCCGCCGCGAAGAGCGGGCGCAGGTAGTAGGTCGCGCCGGGCGACAGACCGCTCACCACGCGACTCGCGGCGAAGGCGTCGGCCTCCGAGACGGGGAGGAACTCGGTCTGGCGAGCGTCCTTGAAGTCGGGGGAGCTCGCCACCTGCCAGGCGATCGCGGCGGGACCGGTCGCTCGCGCCCAGGCCACGACCTCGGTCGCCTGCGGATCCCCCACCGCCGGCGCCGTCGCAGCCATCGGCGCCCCGGTGTGCGGCGGCCCCTGGACCACCGACGGAGCGGCGTGGCCCGCGTCCTTCGGCAGCTCGGCCACGCGGAGCTTGCCCACGTCGAGCCCACGGTTGCCCCACGCGAAGCAGCCCGGCGCCCCGGCGGGCAAGGGACTCGGATCCTGGGCCTGCAGCACGAGCGCGTCGTCGAGGAAGAGCGCGAGCTGCGTCCCCTCGACGGAGAAGCGCACCCGATAGGTCGTCCCGCTCGCGTACGGCGCCACGTCGAAGGCGAGGCGCGTGGTCACCCCCGCCTCCACGCGCACGAGCTCGCGATGTCCTCCCTGACGGAACCACTGGAAGCGGTAGTGCTGCTTCTCGTCGCGAAAGCGCAGGACGAGGCCGATCCCGTCGTCGTCGGCGCTGGCCAGCGTCGCCTCGACGAGCGCGTCTCCCAGGGCTTCCTTTTGCGCCACGAAGAAGGTCCCCGCCCGATCGGGCGTGAAGCGGTCCTCGGGGTCGCCTCCATAGATGTCCGAGCTCTGCCGCAGAAACCCGCCCCCCGTCTGCCACGCGGAGGGCGCCGCGTTCGTGGCGCGCGGGTCGTCCACCACCTTCCAGCCCGCCGCGAGCAGCGCGGACATCGACCCGTCCGCGAAGGTGGGGGCGAGCTTCACGGCCAGCGCCGCGCTCTCGAAGGTCGCGCGCGCCCCGGGAGCCAGCCGGCGTCCCGACGTATCCGCCACGCGGTCGTCCACCTCCACCGCGTAGGGACCGGCCAGCTGGTAGTGCGTCTCGAGCCGCACGGCGCGGTCTCCCTCGAGCACCGCCGCGAAGAGGGGCAGCCCGGCCACGCGGTAGGCCCCGGGGCGTTCGGCCGACGCCTTGTCGAGCGGCGCGGAAAAGAGCAGCCGCACCCGGGTCGGGGACACGCTGCTCGCCGAGACCAGGCGGAAGACCCGCGGGTCGGCGTCCACGGCCGGAAGGCCCTCGCCGACCGGCGCATCCCCGGCCGCGCCGCCATCCGCCCCCTGCCCCGGTCCCCCGCCGCAGGCTGCGGAGAGAACCCACAAGCAGAAGCTCAGGCCCGCGCGCAGGGGGCCACGCCCCGACCGTAGGTACGCCCCGGGCGGCCTGCTGTGGAAAACGCAAGTTTTCATAATTATCGCGTCATTTGAAGTATTTGACTTGGACACGCAACACCTATTTCACAGGTTATCCACAGGCTGCGCCCCTCTCAGCCGCGGAGCTTTCGCAGATCTCCGACCCGCAGCGTGACCTTCTGGGCGTCGAAGTACTCGGCCAGCGGGATGGCAAACTTCCGGGTCTGCCCCACGAGCTCCTTGAACTCCGCCGCGCTGATCTGCCCGCGCTCGGTGAGGAAGGCCACGAGCCTCCCGCGCAGGACCTCGAGCGCCTGGCGGTCGAAGAGCAGCCCCGCGATCCGCACCAGAGTCCCCTGGTCGAGGAGCACCTTGATCCCCGAGGCCACGTCGGCACTGGGGAGCCCGAGCTGCGCGGAGAGCTCGGCGTCGCGCGGCGGCGCGAGCCCCGCCTCGGCGAAGCACCGCCGCAGACGCTCGGTGACCGGCTCGAGGCCCTGGGCCGCCTCGGCCACGCGGTGCCCCGGCCGCTGGCAGGTCTCCCGCGTCACCACGAGCTCCCCGTCGCGTTCGAGCGCCGAGAGGACGGCGTGAAAGAGCCGCGCGTCGAGCGTCGTCCCGAGGCGGGAGCGGAGCTCCTCGCGCCGCATCCCCGCCTCGAGCGGGCTCTCGCGGTGCGTGGCCTCCACCAGCTCGACGGCCCGCCGCTTGAGCTCCTCGAAGGCCTGGCGATGGATCGCTCCGCCCCCCTCCTTGTCGAAGCGCACGAGCTCCCGCGCGGCGAGGAGCTCGTCGACCAGCCGCTGCACCTGCCCCGGCGGAAAGGGGAGCCGGCACTGCAGCGCCTCGCGCCCGCGCCCCGGCTGACCCGCGGCGAGCACCTCGAGGGCCACGCGCTCCTTCGGCGGGGCGTCGACCATCTTGCGCAGGAGCGCCACCTGCTCGGTGTCGCGCGGCCGGAGGCGTGGGGCGAGCACGCGCACCACGGTCCCCCCGCCGATGGTCGTGCCGTGGCTCTCCTGCTTGACGAACCCGCGCAGGATGAAGCGGTCCCCGGGGAGCGCCACCACGGGCGCATCGAACCGGAGCTGCGCCAGGGCCTCGCCTCCCGGCGCGAGGCTGCGACCCTCCAGCAGCACGCACACGGCCTCCTGTTGCCGCGTGCCCAGGTGAAAGAGCACGCGCGTCCGCGCCGGCAGGGCCCGCTTCGTGCCGCGCAGGAGCCGGAGCTTCACGTCCAGCCGCGGCGACGGCTGGAGCGTGCCCGGGTGCACGAGCACCTCTCCGCGCTCCACGGCCTGCCGCTCCACCCCGCCGAGGTTCACCGCCGTGCGCTGCCCCGCGCGCGCCTCCTCCACCGCCTCGCCGTGCACGTGGAGTCGCCGCACCGCGGAGCTCACCTCTCCAGGGAGCACGACCACCGGGTCGCCGAGGCGCAGCCGCCCCGACAGCAGCGAGCCCGTGACCACCGTGCCGAAGCCCTTGACCGTGAAGACGCGGTCGATGGGCAGGCGCGCGAGTCCGTCGAGGTCCCGCGGGGTCAGCTCCGCCGCCAGCTCCGCGACGCTGGCCTTCAGCTCCTCGAGGCCCTCCCCGCTCGTCGCCGAGCAGGGGACGATCGGTGCCCCCTCGAGAAAGCTCCCCTCGAGCGCCTGGCGAACGTCCTCGACGACCAGCGCGCGCCAGTCCGCCTCCACGAGGTCCACCTTGGTCAGCGCCACGAGACCCCGCGTGACGCCGAGGAGGCTGCAGATGTCCAGGTGCTCGCGGGTCTGCGGCATCACCCCCTCATCGGCGGCGATGACCAGCATCACGAGGTCGATCCCCCCCGCCCCCGCCACCCTGGCCTTGATGAAGCGCTCGTGCCCCGGAACGTCCACGACCCCGAGCTCGAGCTCCCCGAGCTGCAGGTGCGCGAAGCCGAGCTCGATCGTGATGCCGCGTTCTTTTTCTTCCTTCAGCCGGTCGGTGTCGATGCCCGTCAGCGCGCGGACCAGCGACGTCTTGCCGTGGTCGATGTGGCCGGCCGTGCCGAGGATCGCGAACCGCTGCGTCACTTTTTCTCGTCGGTCACGCCGAGCTTGGCGAGGATGCGCCGGACCTCCGCGCGGCTCGCCGCGCCGGCCGGTGCCACCTGGAGGTAGGTCTTGAAGGCCTCGGTGGCCTTCTGCTTCTGGTTCAACTTGAAGGCCGTGTTGCCGAGGTGAAAGTACGCGTCGGCGCGCCAGGGGGCCGCCGCTTCGGCGAACTTGGCGGCCGCCTCGAGGTGCGTGAGCCCCTGCGCCGCGCGCCCCTCGTCGACGTAGAGCACCCCGAGCCGCAGGTGCGCCTCGCCGAGCTTCGGGTCCTTCGCCACGGCGAGGCGAAAGGCCTCGATGGCCTGGCTCTCCTTGCGCAGGTCGGCGAGCGCGAGCCCCTTGATGAAGTAGCCCTCGGCCAGCGCCGGGTTGGTCTTGATCACCGCCTCGATCTCCTTGAGGCCGTCCTGCACCGTGCCGCCGCGCACGAGGAGCCGCGCGCGCTGCAGCCGGAGGTCGAGGCGCGTGCCGTCCTGCTTGAGCGCCTCGGCCAGCGCGTCGGTCGCCTCGGCCGTCTTCCCCTGCGCCTCCTGCACGCGCGAGAGGATGGCGAAGTAGTCGGCCTTCTTCTCGCGCCCGATGGCCTGCTGGATCTCCACCTGCGCCTCGCCGAGCGATCCCTCGAGGAGCTTCCCCTCGGCGCGGATGGCCCGCGCCTCCGCCAGGGTCGGTTGGGCTTGCAGGATGAGCTCGGTCTGCTTGAGGACCTTCTTCGCCTGTCCCGCCAGGATGAAGGCCCGCGCCGCCGCGAGGCGCGTCTCGATCGACGGGTTGTCCACCGCCACCGCCTGGTCGTAGGCCGCGGCCGCCTTGCCGAACTCCTTCTCCTTCACGTAGAGCGCCCCGAGGCTGGCCGGCAGCCCCGGGAACTTCTCGTCCCGCTTCTTCAGCTCCTCGTAGCGCGCCAGCGCGTCGGCGGTCTTGCCCTGGTCGCGGAGCGTGTTGCCGAGGTTGAAGAGCGCCACGTTCAGCTCGGGGCTCAGACTCAACGCCTCCTCGAAAGCGAGCCGCGCCTTGTCGAGCTCGCCCGCCGCGAGGTGCGTCTCCCCGACGGCGTTGCGGAGCTCGGCCGACTTCGGCAGCAAGCTGCCCGCCTGACGGAGCGCGGCGAAGGCGTCGGTGAGCTTCTTCTGCGCCACGTAGACACGACTCAGGTAGACGTACGGATCGAGGTACGTCGGCTTGAGCTTGATCGCGTCGCGGTAGCGGCCGATGGCCGTGTCGGGCGCGTTCAGGCTCTCGTCGACCCGTCCGAGCAGGAAATGGAGCTCGGCCTCCTTGGGGGTCTTGGCGAGCAGCGTGGCGAGCGCCGTGCGCGCGTCCATCGGCTTGCCGAGCGCGAGGTCGGTGCGCGCCCCCATCACCGCCGGCGCGGGGTTCTCCGGGGCGAGCGCCTGCGCCCGGCGGAAATACGACTGGGCCTCGGTGAGCTGCTGCGCGCCGAAGAGCAGGTGCCCCAGGCCGAGGTTGGCCTCGAAGGAGCTGTGGTTCGCCCGCAGCGCCGCCAGGTAGTGGTCCCGGGCCTCGTTGTTCTTCCCGCGCTGCCGAGCGGCATCACCGAGCGCGGCCTCGGCCTGCGCCAGCTCGGTCGTCGCCGCGCGCGGGCCCATCGCGGCCACGCGCTTGAGCAGCTTCTCCGCCACCTCGGGCTGCGTCGCGAGCTCGAGCCGCCCCTGGAGCACGAGCGCCCCCGCGTGCCCCCCCTCGGCCCCGACGGTCTTCTTGGCCCACTCCAGCGCCCCTTTCGGATTCCCACGCCCCTCGTGCACCTGCGCCAGGCCGAAGGTGGCCGCGGGGCTCGAGGCATCCGCCGCGAGCGCGCGCTTGAAGGCCGCCTCCGCCGGTCCGAACTGCCGGGCCGCGAGCTGTGCCCAGCCGAGAAAGACCGCGAGCTGCGCGTCGGCCGGCTCCCGCTCCGAGAGGCGCCCGAGCTCGGTCGCCGCCGCGGCGGCCTGTCCCTGGGCGAGGCTCTGCAGCGCCCGCGCCACCAGCACCGGCGTTCCCGGCTCCTTCTCCTGCGCGAGCTCTCCCACGAGCTGCGTCGCTTCGCCCCGCTTCTGGGCCGCGCCGAAGCGAATGACCTGCGCGAAGAGCGCCTGGGCCCGCAGCGCCTTCGGGTCGGGGGCCTTCGGCGCCTGCGTCACGGCCGACTGCAGCCCCTCCGCGGCCTCCCGGTAGGCGAGCACGGTGTCCCGTCGCATCGCGTGCTTCGCCGCGGCGAGGAGCTGCGCGCTCTTGCCGCCGCCGGCCTTGCCGCTGAAGAGATTCGCGCCGAAGAAGCCGTAGTCGGTGAGCAGGCCGAGCGCGACCCCGGCCACGCCGATGAACACGAGCGCCCCCACGCCGATCATGAGCGGCAACTTGCGAGCCCCGAGCAGCGCCGCGAGACGCCCCCCCGCTTCCCCGGGCTCCTTCGGTTCCTTGGGCGCCTTGGGCTTCTTCGGGGCCTTCGATGGTTTGCCTGGTTTATCGCCCTTGCTAGCTTTGATGAGATCTCTGAGTTTGGACGTCTTTCCTTGTTCCTGCGGCGCGGCGGCCGGAGCAGCCGCGGGGGCGGCCGCGGGGGCAGCACCCTTCCCCTTCGCCACGGCGGGCGGGAGCTCTCCGATCTCGTCCGCCTCGGGGGGCGCGAACTGCATCGGCTCCTCCTCGGCGAAGGGGAGCCCTCCGAGGGGGAAGTCGGGCAGCGCGACCTGGGGCTGTCCCGGCGCGGAGCCCGACGCGCGCTTCGGCGCGAGCAGGTCCGGCAGCTCGAGCGACGGCAGCTCCATCATCGGCTCCCCCGGTCGCGAGGCCGAAGGTCCCACGGGAGTCGGCAAGCCGGAGACCCCGCGCCGCCCCTCCTGCGAGGCGGGAGAGGCGGGGGTCGGCAGGCCCACCACCCCTTGCGACACGCGCCGGGAAGCAGGGTCCACGGGCCTCGGTAAGCCGGTGACGCCGGGAGCGCCCCCCGCGGGGCCGGTCTGGACCGGCAGGTCCTCGAGCTCCATCGAGACCCCGTCGTCGCCTGCGTCGAGATCGAGGGCGCCGTAGTCCATCCCCGTCGGCAAGGCGGCCGGCTTCGGCCGTTCCGGCTTGGGCATCGGCAGGTCGGTGATTCCGGGAGGGGCCGCCCCGGGGCGTGCCCCCGCGGGTGCGGAGGGCCCACGTCCCCCCTTCGGGGCCGGCAGACCCACGACCCCCTCCTTGGGGGCCGGTAGCCCGGTCACCTCCTCCGGGTGAATGGTCCCCTTCGGCGCCGGCAGGTCCGAGATCTCGGGCAGCCCCGGTTGCGAGGCGCTCGGCGCGTCGAAGTCGAACTCCTGCGGGCCACCCATGGGGTCGAAGTCGGAGAGGTCGATCCCACGCTTGGGCGGGGCCGCCGGCGGAGGCGGCGTGACGAGCGGCGTGGGCGCCTTGCCCTTCGGCGCCGGCAGGTCCACGAGGTCGGCCACAGCCCCGCGAGCCGGAGGCGGCGTCATCGGACTCGGCCTGGGGACACCGGGGACCGCGTTGCTCGTGGCCGGGGCCACCGGACGACCGGGAAGCGTCATCCCCGCGGGGGGCGGCGTGACGAGCGGTGGCGTGACGAGCGGTGGCGTGACCAGCGGTGGCGTGACGAGCGGCGTCGCGGCCTTGGCCTTGGCCTTGGGGGCCGGCAGGTCGACGAGGTCCGGCTGGATCATCCCGCGCGGTGCGGGGAGATCGAGCACGTCCCCTGCGTCAGCGCCGGGCCCCGCCGATGCTCCCGGCCTCGCCCCCTTGGGCGCGCGCGCCGCCAGCGCCGGTACGCTGCGCAGCGAGACCCACCGCTTCCCGTCGGTCGACACCTCCTCGTCGCCGGTGAGCTTGCCCTGTTCCAGCATCGAGAGGACGGCCTTCTCCACGAACGGCCCGAAGGTCTTGTCCGGCCCGCGTCGCACGTGATACCGCGCCGCCGCGGCCACGGGCGACGGTGCGGGCGCGCTCGGAGGCGCCGGCGTCGCAGCCGCACCCCCCGCCCCGAGCTCGAGCTCCCACGCCTCTTCTTCGACAGCGGGCTCGGCCTCTCCGCCGGGCGGCCTCACCGTGATGGAGTAGAGACAACGCGTGCACTTCATCGTGAGCCCGGTCGCCGGGATGCGCGACTCATCCAGCTCGTAGCTCGTGCCGCACTTATCGCAGGAGATCTTCATGCGTCGTCCCTCGGGAGCAGACCGGCCTCCGCGCCGTGGACCTGCCACGGCGGAACTCCGGTTCGCTAACGTGCCGAATCAAGCCGTTATTCTTATCAGTTCCGCGCGCCCGACGCAACGCGCGGCTCCCGCCCCGACGGGCGGGGCGCGGTCATCCCCGTCGACGGGGAATGACCTCGGTGCCCGGGAGGAAGGGCCTGAGGACCTCGGGGATGCGGATCGAGCCGTCCCGCTCCTGGTAGTTCTCGTAGATCGCGATCAGCGTGCGGCTGATGGCCAGCGCCGTGCCGTTCAGCATGTGCACGACCTGCGGCGCGGCCTTCGCGTCGCGGCGGAAGCGGATATTGAGCCGGCGCGACTGGTAGTCCGTGCAGTTGCTGCACGAGGTGACCTCTCCGTAGGCCTTGCGACCGGGCATCCACGCCTCGAGGTCGTACTTCTTCGCCGCCGGCGCCCCGAGGTCTCCCGAGCAGACGTTGACCACCCGATAGGGGAGGCCGAGCGCCTGCATCAGCGCCTCCTCGTGGCCGCGGATCTCCTCGTGGAGCGCCACCGAGTCCTCCGGCGCGCAGATGGCGAACATCTCGGCCTTGGTGAACTGGTGCACGCGATAGAGCCCGCGCGACTCGCGACCGTAGGCCCCGGCCTCCGTGCGGAAGCAGTGGGAGAGCCCGAGGTAGCGCAAGGGGAGCTCGTCGGCGTCGAGGATCTCCCCCGAGTGGTAGCCGCCGACGGTGATCTCGGCCGTCCCGACCAAACACAGGTCGCTGTTCTCCACGCTGTAGACCTGCGTCTCGGGGCCGCGCGGCGCGAAGCCGATCCCCTCGAGCACCTGCGCCTTGGCCAGGTCCGGCGTGGCGATCGGTCGGAAGCCCGCGGGCACCAGCCGGCTCGCGGCGAAGCTGCACAGCGCGAGCTCGAGCAGCGCCGCCTCGTGCTTCAGATAGTAGAAGTTCGCGCCCGTGACCTTGGCCGCGCGGTCGAAGTCGAGCGTGCCGGTGAGCGCGCCCAGCTCGACGTGGTCCCGCGGCTCGAAGTCGAAGCTCGGGATCGTCCCCCAGCGCGCCACCTCGAGGTTGTCGGCGTCGGTCTTGCCGTTCGGCACGTCCTCGGCGAGGAGGTTCGGCATACGCCGCAGGAGCGCGTCTCTCTCCCCCTGCACGCGCTCGAGCTCCGCCTCGACGGCGGCGAGCTCCGTCTTGAGGCCCCTGACCTCGTCGACGGCCGCCTGCCGGTCCTCGCCCTTCAGGCTCTTGATCTGGTCCGAGCGCTCGTTGCGCCGGGCCCGCATCGTGTCACAGCTTCCCTGGAGCTCTCGCCAGCGACCGTCCAGCGCGAGGAGCTCCTCGACGTTCGCCTTGGCCGGGTCCAGATGACGGCGCAGAATGGATTCTTTGACTCGCTCGGGGTGCTCGCGGATGATCTTGATGTCCAGCATGGCTCAGGGTTCTAGCTCAAATGGCGGGACGCGCCTAGTCACGAGCGCCGATCGGCTTGGCCGCCCGTCGCCATGAGTTCGCGCCTCCTTCGCCTCGCCGTCCTGCCGCTGCGAGCGCTCCAGCTCTTCGTGATGGGCCTTCTCTTCGGCCTGGTCCTTGGTTTCGGTCGCCTGGGCATCCTGTTCCTGCCCGGCAAGGAGCGCCGACGCGCGGCCGCAGGGCGCCTGAAGGGGCGCGTCATGCGTTTCGCCATGCCGCTCTTCGGCCCCACCTTCATCAAGCTCGGGCAGGTGCTGAGCTCGCGCCCCGATCTCTTCCCCCCCGAGTTCATCCAGGAGATGCGCAAGCTGCAGGACGCCGTGCCTCCCTTCGGCTTTCGCGCGGTGCGCCGCACGGTCGAGCGCGACCTCGGGCGACCGCTCGGCGAGCTCTTCGCGGACTTCGAAGAGCAGTCCCTCGCCGCCGGCAGCGTGGCCCAGGTGCACCGCGCCCACCTGAAGGACGGCACGCCGGTGGCCGTGAAGGTGCTGCGCCCGGCGATCCGCTTCCGCGTGGAGCTCGACGCGAGCCTGCTCCTCGGCGCCGCGCACCTCATGAACCTGCACCCCAAGATGAAGCATGGCGACCCGCTCGGGCACATGCGCCAGTTCATGCAGGCCATCCTCGACCAGACCGACCTCCGTGCCGAGGTCCGCAACTACGAGCGCTTCCGGGCGAACTTCGACGGCATGCCCGAGGTCCTCTTTCCCAAGGTCTATCCCGAGCTCTCGAGCCCCCGGGTCTTGACGCTCGAGTTTCTGACGGGAGAACGCGTCGACCGCCTCGAGTCTCACAACCCGCAGCGTATCGGAACGATCCTTCATCGGGCCTTCCTCAAGATGGTCTTCGAGGACGGCTTCGTGCACGCCGATCTGCACCCGGGCAACCTCCTCGTCACCGAGCGCGGGGAGGTGGCCATCTTCGACGTGGGCCTCATCACCGAGCTCAACGAGCCGGTGCTCCTCCAGCTCTTCGACTTCTACAAGTGCCTGATCAGCGGGGCCCAGGCCGAGTGGACCTCCCACCTGCGCAAGTACCACGGCTATCTGACCGAACGTCGCGTGGACGTGACCGAGGCGCTCTCTCGAGACCTGGCTGGTTTCTCGGACACCTTCCGGCTGGCCTCTCTCGCCGAGCTGGAGATGAATAAGGTGGCCGAAAGACTCCTCGGGGTCCTGAGCCAGCACCGGATGCGCGCCTTCTCCGAGGTCGCCGTGGTGGTGGTGGGCATGAGCACCAACGAAGGGATCTTGAAGATGCTCCGCCCCGACGTGAACGTCTTCGCCGAGCTCGCGATCTACGTCATGCCCATCGCCCAGCAGAAGGGGTTGCTCGAAAACCCGGTCGACCTCCGCCGGCTCGGGCTGGCGCAGGAACACGACGCGGACCCGGAACCCCGGAACTAGCCGGGCCCTGACCTACGAGCCGAGCCAGCCCTGCCGGCCGAGATAAGCGAAGTAGGTTTCTAGAAGCGTCTCGTCGAGGCGCGGACAGGCGATCCCCGAGCCCTCGAGCCCGCGCGCGGCATTCGCCCCGTCGATCTTCTTCGCCAGGTCGTAGGCCTCCGGGTCGATGACCAGTTCGGGCCGGAGGAGCGCCGGCAGGAGCTGCGCGAAGAGACTCGCCGCCGGCTGCCCCGCGCCCCCCCCGACGAGCTCGCGCCAGGCGGGGAGCGGGAGGCGCTGGATGGCGTGCCCCTTCTGCGCCACGAAGGCGAGCACCTGCTCGAGCCGCCCCGAGGTCGGGTTGAAGAGGTGGAAGGCGTGCCCCAGACTCTCGCGCCGCAGCACGAGCCGCGCGATGGCCCGCGCCACGTAATCCACCGGAGTCAGGTTCAGCGGCAGCTCGACGGCCGGCGCGACCTGACGGCCGAGGAGCTCGGCGAGGAGCAGCCGGAACCAGCCGTCACGGTCGGTGCGCCCCAGGATCGAATCCCCGCTGATGAGGCCCGGCCGCAGCACGGTGACCGGCAGACCGCGCGCGCGCGCCGCCTCGAGCAGGCGCTCGGAGACCCACTTGGTCTGCATGTAGCCCGAGACCAGACCCGTCGCCGGCAGGAGCGGCGCGTCCTCGAAGATCCGCGGCTCGGCCTCGTAGGCGTCGGCCTGGAAGATGGCCAAGGTCGAGACGTAGTGCAGCGGGCGCACGCGCCCGTGGAGGGCGAGACGCAACGCCTCGAGGGTCCCACCCACGTTGGCGTCCCGGAGCGCCTCGTAGGGGAGCACGAGGTCGATGCGGGCGCCGTTGTGCAAGACCTCGTCCACCCGGCCCGCCAGCGCCTCGTAGCGCGCCGGAGCCAGCCCGAAGCGCGGGGCGGCGAGGTCGCCGGCCACGGCCGAGAGCCGCCCCTCGAAGCCCGCTCGCCAGAGCCCCTGCGCCTCGAGCTGCGCCTTGACCCGCCCGAGCGCCTCCGCGTCGCTCGCCGCGCGCACCAGGCAGACCAGCTGGAGGTCGGCTCCCGCGAGCAGCTCGGCCACGAGAAAGCCGCCGAGGAAACCCGTGGCCCCCGTGAGAAGCAGCGTCCGCGGCGCGGCGAAGCGCGCGGGGAGAGTCCCCGCGGGCACGAGGTCGTCGGGGAGCCGCCCCTCGGCCTCGAGGTCCAGCGGCCGGGGTTCGGCGCGCGCGCCACGGCCGAGCTCGTCGAGCACGATCCGCCGCAGACCGGCCAGGCTCGGCCCTTCCACGAGCCGCACGATCGGCAGGACCTCGCCGAGGTCGCGGTTGACCTGGTTCTTGAGCAGGATGGCCAGGCGCGAGTCGAGGCCCAGCTCCTGGAGCGGACGTTCTAGATCGATCCGGGCGGCCGGCAGCCCGAGGGTGCGCGCCACCTGGGAGGTCAGGTACTCCTCGAGGCGGGCGTCCCGCGCCGCGACCTCCAGCGAGAGGAGCTCGTCGCGCAGGCGCGGGGTGGCTGCACCGCCGGGCCGCGCCTCGGGCAGCAGCGCGCGCAGGAGCGCCGGAACGGCCGGGGCCTCGCCACGGGTGGCATGGACCAGCCGCGGCAGGTCGAGCGAGAAGACGGCCACCTGGGGCGCCCGCGCAGAGAGAATCTGCCCCAGCGTGGCCAGCGCCTCTGCGGGGAGCAGGGCGCGGCTTCCGTCGAGCAGCGCGAACCGACCGCTCGCGAGCGCGCGGGCCGCGGCGCCGATCTCGGCCCACGCCGACCAGGCGATCACCGTCGCGGGGAGGCCCGCCCGCCGGCGCGCCGGACCGAGCGCCTCGAGGAAGGCGTTCGCTGCGGCGTAGTTCCCCTGCCCCGGCGCCCCGAGGAGCGCGGCCATCGACGAGAAGAGGACGAAGAAGTCGAGCGGCCGGTCGCGCGTGGCGAGGTGCAGGTTCCACGCTCCCTGCACCTTCGGCGCCCAGACCCGACCGAGCCTCTGCCGATCCAGGTCCAGGAGCAGCGCGTTCTCGAGCAGGCCCGCCGCGTGGATCACGCCGCCGAGAGGACCGAGCTCGGCCTCCATGGTCTCCACGACGCGCACGAGCGCCGGAGCGTCAGCCACGTCGCCCTCTAGGACGAGCACGCGGGCCCCTCGCCCCTCGAGCGCCGCGATGGCCTCGGCCTGCCGCGGTTCGCTCACGCCGTGCCGCCCGAGGAGACAGACGCGACGCGCCCCTTGCTCGACCAGCCAGGAGGCCACCGCGAGCCCGAGACCCCCGAGTCCTCCCGTCACGAGATAGCTCGCCTCCGGTCGGCAGAGAGGCGCCGGAGGCGTGGACGGCGACGGCGACGCGAGGGGCAGGGGTACGAGGCGGGCCGCCAGGCAGCGCCCGGCCCGCACCGCGAGGCGGTCCGGAGCGCCCCCTTCCGCGAGCAGCCGGAGGAGCAGCGCGAGCTCTTCCTCGTCCGGCGTGCCCGAGGAGAGGTCGATCTGCCGCGGCCGGAGCTCCGGGTGCTCGAGCGCCAGCGTGGCGCCGAGGCCGGCGAAGACCGCCTGCGCGAGGAGTCCTGGCGCGAGCGGAGGCGCGTCGTCCCCCACGGCGTGGGCCCCGGCCGACACGATCGTCACCCTCGGGATCGTCTTGAGCCGTCCCTTCACGACCGCCCGCACGAGCTCGAGCCAGGCGCCGCCGCGCGCTTCGGCCTCGGCGAAGGCCCGCTCCTCGCTCGCCGCGCCGAGCTCGAGCGCGCCGAGGTAGACGAGCTCTGTAGGGGCCACCCAGTCGTCTCCGGCCAGGCTCGTCACGAGCGCCTCGAGCGCCGCGGGGTCCGCGAGGTCGAGCTTGCGCCGATGCGGCGCCGCCTCTCCCGGCGCCTCCGTCCCCAGCGCCGTCACCACCGGCTCGCCGCGCCCGCGCAGCCGCTCGGCCAGCCGCTCGGTGAGCCCCTGACCCTCCCCGACGAGCAGCCACCGGCGAGAGGAGGGCCCGCTCGCGGGGAGCTCGGCCACGGCTCTTTCGTCCCAGCTCACGGCGTGGGTCAGCCCCTCCGCCGAGAGCGCGAGCCCCTCGAGGGTGCGCACCACGAGCCCCTCGGCCTCGAGGATCGGCAGCCCCTCGTCGTTATAGAGCGTCACCTCGCCTTCCAGCCCCCCCGCGCCCCCCGCGCCCGGCCGGAGCCGCGCGTGGGCCCAGCCGGTGGCCGCGCCGCGCCGCAGGAGCCGAAGCCGCCGGAGCCCCACCGGCAGCACCGTGCTCGAGAGCTGCTCCCCCTCGCGGATGCCGGTCGCTCCGCCCAGCGCCTGAAAGCAGCCGTCGAGCAGGACCGGATGGATCTCGTAGGCCGACGCCTCGCGGGCGAGCGCGTCGGGCAGCTCGAGCCGCACCAGCGCCTCACCCTCCCCTTGGCTCATCCCGCACACGGTGCGGAAGGCCGGCCCGAACTCCCAGCCCGCGCCCGCGGACGCCGAGTAGAACCCCTCTGCGGAGAGCGTCGCGGGGCAGCGCGCGCGAAGCTCCGCGAGGGTCTCGCGCGGGACTGCAGGGGTCGCGGAAGCGCCGTCCACGAGGCGCCCGCGGGCGAGGCGCGCCCCGCTCGTCCGCCGGAGCTCGAAGGTCGTCGCGGCCTCGGTGCTCTCGAGCTGGAGGTCGAGCGCGAGCTCCCCCTGCTCGGGAAGCGTCGCGAGCTGCTCGAGCTGGAGCTCCTCGATCTGCAGGACGGCCCGCGGTCGTCCTCGCGCCGCCGCGCCGAGCGCCGCCGCGAGGTAGGCCGCCGCCGGAGCGACCGCGACCCCTTTGACCCGATGGTCGCGGAGCGCGCCCCCCAGCCGGACCTCGTAGCCGCGCCCCTCCGCGCTCTCCCCGGTCCCTGCGCGTTCGCGAAGCAGCGGATGCGCGCGTTCGGCCGAAGGAGCGGAGCTGCCCGCCGCGTGCACCTCGGGGGGCGCGAGCCAGTGCGCCTCGCGCTGCCACGGATAGCTCGGCAGCGGGATCGGTCGCACGGGGGGCGCGAAGCTCCGCGCGAGCTCGACCGGCGCGTGCGCGGCGTGGAGCCGGCCCAGCGTCTCGAGGAGCGCGT